>SKYG01000239.1 GCA_007128045.1 Bacteroidales bacterium
AACCTTGACAAGCGCATCAACTGGTACTTTATGGTGCGTCTGAACTTCCATTTTATTTATGATGACGACATTCACTTTCCGGTGTTTGACAGAGACGACAATCCGGTGCTCTTACCAGATGGCAGCGAGAAGAAGGTGCCGATGCTACAGCTTAAACAGTTTCTGGGTCTGACCCTTTCTTTCCGGATATGATATGAAAGGCACATGCGAGATGGTCGAAGGTCGAAGGTCGAAGGTCGAAGGTCAAAGGTCAAAGGTCGAAGGTCGAAGGTCAAAGGTCGAAGGTCAAAGGTCCAAAGTCGAAAGTCATTAGCTGGTTAATCGCTGGTGGCATCAAGCGTGATGTTCAGGCGGTTCAGCCGTTGTTGCAGTTGAAGGGCACTTGCCTGGTTGCTACCTCCTTTGTCACTGGCTTGTCTTAACCAGGAGGAAGCAGATTCGTAGGCTGCTTTAGACTTCTCCCTTTCTTCTTCTACCGCCCTGTTGCTGGTCAACAAACGGGAATTATCCTCAATCTCAACGCCAATATTGTAGTAGCAGATGGCGATATTGGTATAGATCTTCGACTCATCGGGAGCCAGCTTAAGGGCATCTTTATAGTTGGCAATAGCCAGGTTGTACTGCTCAGTTTTTTGATAGATAAGTCCTTTGGTATAGGGAAATATGTAGTTGTCAGGGTCTTGTGAGTGCGCCCTGGTAAGGGTTAACAGAGATTGTTCCGTATCGCCTTTATTAAATTGCAGGTCGGCAAGCAGTAAAACCAACCCTTCGTTGTCTTCATATTTTTTAACCCCTTCCTGAAGAACCTTTTCAGCATTCAGCGTGTCGCCTTTTTCCAGGTATGTTGATGACAATAGATGTGTTACGTTGGTTGAGAAGTTGTACCCATCCAATCTTTTCAGGTGCTTGATGGCTTTGTCTTTCTTTTTGCTTTCTATGGCGGCAATGGCTGCATTATACACCAGGTTGGTGTCGATATATGCTATCAGCACAGGACTTTCGTTAATCGTCAGGGCCTTTTCAAAAGCGCGAAGGGCTTCCTCATACCGCCTGCCGTTGAAATGTTGTGTCCCCATCGTTTTAAAATCGTTGGCCAACAAAATATATTTGGGTGCCAACTGTTTGGCAATGCTGTTTCTGGTGTCCAGCTCAAGGGCTTTTTCGTATGATTCATATGCCACATAGAGCTGATCCTCATAAAGCTCAAACATCCTTCTGTTGTTTCTGCGCATCCCTTCCTGATAGGCGGTCTGGCACAACAGACCCCTGGCGTACCATGTTCTGGGCCACTGGTTCGCATTTTCGTCTTCTATCATCTCCTCGGCAACCCTCTTTGCTTCCGGATAATTGGAAATCTCTATAAGGTGAAAAATGGCGATCAGCTTGCTCTTCTGTAGGGGAGGCAGCACGGCACAGGAAGCAAGCAGCAGGGTGATAAAAAAAAGTGTAATAATCAATAATCTGTTCATACAATCAAATGCATTTTATTGTCTTTCAAACCATCAAACGGCTTTAGCAGGCATCATTAAACATGATTTTTTCTGTTACTTCTGCAGCAAGACCATTGATATGTTCTTTAACAAACCAAAGACATTTTTGGTTTTATGAGAACGATATCTTCGTGTATAAATTGCACGTCAGGAATATGAGACGATCATAAATCCTGGCATGCAATCGTTCATACAAAGATACGAATATCCTGCATTATTGAGGCCTTCGCTCTTGATTTTGGGGTCTTTGCCTCAGATTCTGAGGTCTTTGCTCCCGGGGTGCTTGTCGTTCCTGCAGCATCTTGTCAAACGCCTTCTTCTGGTCTTTATCCAGTACCTTGCGCAAGCCGGCCTCTAACGACGTGCGTGCAGCTTCCATCCGTTCCCTGTTTTCCGGGCTGCGTTCGGGATTGTTTTCCCGCATGGCCCTGAGCTTGTCAAAATGAGCCTCATGCAGGGTAGCAAACGTTTCTTTTTGGGCGTCAGTGAGATTGAGCTCTCTGGCGTAACGTTCAACCATGGTGGCGATCCTGGCAGAATCCGGGATCATCATCTGCTGCCGCTGTTGCGGCCTGTCTTGTGCTCTGGCAGCTACTGTTACTAATAGCAGGCCAACAAAAAAGACTGACAATAAACGGAACATTTTTTTCATGGCATTTACATGTTAGCGTAAATAAATAAGATCATGTGATCATGGGCAAGCAAAGTCCTTTCCCTGCATAATCAACTCAACAATTTAACTGGTCAGGCCAATTCCTGACCCTATAAAAACAATTCAACAACTCAACAATTCAACAATTCAACATCTACTCCTATAGTCGCTATTTATTAGGGTGTTACAGCAAAGGTACATCATGGATGAGTTTGTTTTACATGCTGATCAAACTTTCTTTCAGGCTTTGCAGCATCCTGGTTGTTTTTTACGTATTGCCTGATGAGTTGCGTGTTGATGTAGGGGCGACCCTTGTGGTCGCCTGTTGCCAGGTTACAAATCAACCAATCATCTGGACAGGCCAAGTCCTGTCCCTACAACCATAAATACTATGAAAAAACCTCACATTCTTGCGCTGGCATCATTGCTTTGGGCGCCCATACATGTTTCCGGACAATACTACAGCGACAGGCCGCTGGAGATGTCGTTCGAACAGTCTGACCTGTTTTTTACACCTTCGTTTATCAATCCGCTGGGAGCGGGGCAGTTCAACAATGCCATGCTGCTGACTTCCGACCACCCACTCTCTGCATTACAACGAAATCCGGCCCTCACAGGTGCCACGCAGGGAGATTCTGCCACCGGAAACTTTTTCTATGTCGACTTTGGCGGCAACCACCATATCGAACGGCAGCCGTACTACGGAATCTATCCTATGTCCCGGATGCCGGGATATTGGTACCAGCATTCGCCCATTCGCCCTGAACTCACGCCATTGTTCAGTGCCGCTTTCATTACCACTCCGGAAGCCCTGAACCACAAACTTCGGCTCGGGCTTACCTACCAACTGATTACCCAGGGAGAGCGCTACTATGCCATCCCATATGATATCTACAAAAATGTGGCCGGGAGAAGCCTCGACGGATCGACCTATTCCGGTATGGAAAGCTATAGCATTGAGGATCGCTACACCGGGGCCGATGAGATGTATCATGAGGGACATGCCATCAATGCATTCGCTGCCTGGCAGTTCAGCGACGCATTGAGCCTGGGGGTCAAGGCCAGCCGCTTTATCTTTGAGCGCGACGGCAGCCTGGGAAGCAACAATATGTGGACGCAGCAGATCGACTACCAGTCGCACTGGAAGGTCAGTGAGATGCGCCTGCAGGATTATGGGCACTGGGATTTTTCTCTTGGGATGGTGTATGCCCGGGGAAGAGACCATCTTGGCATCCATGGCGGCTTGCTTCGTGGAACGGTATCGCAGCAGATGAACCGCGACGATGACTCAAAATCGCTGTACGGACAGCCTGGCAAGTCGCAGTACAGCAATTACCAGAGCTGGTACGTGTCGGATCAGTCGTGGGAGCACGAAGGAAACACCCTGTATGGCGGATTTTTATGGGAAAGGCAGGTGCAGGAAGGACTGGACTTCCGGTTCATGTATAATGTATCGAGTATGAAGACAGATATTGTTCTAGGGTCTTCGATCGAAAGCGAATCGGAAAATGAATACTACTACTCCTGGAATCCAAGTTATACGAACGAGAGCAGCGGCTTTTCGAAGATGCATGACTTCAGAAGCGGCACAGGCGAACGCAACATTACGGTGCATCGTGCCGGTGCGGCACTTTCCTGGCAATTAAGTCCGGAGCAGAAGCTATCCTTTGCCGCCATTTACGGCTCCCGCAACCAGCATACGGAGACCCGCGAAGTGGTGGATGCATTCGCGGAGAGCAGGAATACCTGGAGGTACGTGCAGCAAAATGGCGAGAACGCCTCGGAGTATTACAACAAGACAGTGGAAGACAAAACGATCAACTGGGAGTATACCACCAGGCTGCGGTCGATCCAGATACCACTTATTTATGAATTTCTGGTAGGCGAACGCTTTGATGTGATGGCTGGCATCAGCCGTACCATGAATTTCTGGAGAACGGAAAATGAAACCCTGATCCTGTACGACTACCGGGAGCGGGTCACCCTGCAGGAGACAAAGATTGAGCATATGACCGGCGAGCGTATCGTCGAACCCAGGGAGCGCCTGAGTGTTGTCAACACCAGCCTGATCGGTGGGGTGGCCTTTTCTCCGGCACCTGCTTTCCGGATTCAGCTTATCATCTCACCCGGACTGGAAAAGAACTCACTTCTGGACGAATACAACGGGCGGGTACATGTGCTGCTGGGCATGGGGTTGAAGCTGTAGGGGGTTTCTCATTTCACTTCGTTCCATTCGAAATGACAGGTGCTATGGACGGGGAAAGAGACACCTGTACTCTAGAACCCCGCGAAACGCAATGAAGCGGGGTGAAAGATCCCGTCAATTTCAGGACTTACTTCTTTGACGGGACATGTCTCAGTGCTCATGTCTCAGCGCTAAATTCTAAAGGCGCTCAGCGCAGGCATCAGCAGGATCTTGCCGCCGGTCATTTCCGACTTGTAGGTCTCGAGGGCCTCGT
>SKYG01000052.1 GCA_007128045.1 Bacteroidales bacterium
ACCCAGGCCGATCACTTCTTTGATGTACATGGGGTTGCCACACAATAGTTTGGTAACAATACCCCATTGCACATTGTATTCTTTGAACAGCTTGTCCAGGAAATTGAAATTGTGTTTCAATTTCTTTTGGCTGATTGATATTTCTGCCATGATTTTTTGAGTTTACCGGTTAAGCCTCATTTCAAGGTATTTGCTGGTGAACCCCAGCTTTTCATAAAGGTATCTGGCTGGGTTTTCCGGTTCTACATGCAGTTTGATACTGCCTTCTGCCATGTCGAAAGTTTTTTTCATAAGCTGCTTACCCAGCCCTTGACCTCGGTATTGTTTGTCGACGGCAATATATACCAGGATATTCTCCGGAATATAGCCTTGCATGCCGGTTTTATTAACGATCACGGCACCAGTTATCTGGCCGTTATCTTTCGAGACGAGTATGAAGCCGCCAAACTTCTTTTTGTCGTCAAGGGCAAAGTTGATGCATTTCATGATGGCTTCATGTTCATCACCAAACTGATCCAGGTGTTCAAACAGGAAGTCGGCAACTTCTTTTTTTTGTGCTTCGCTGACGTTGTCTGCTGGTGTAAAGCTAATGAATTCCATACTATTTGATGTTTTTATGGTGTATAAAAAAGTGACGGTTTTGTAATATGACGAATGATATAAACGACAGGCTTATCCCAAAAATATTCGGGTCAAGGTCTAAAGGCAGGGGCCAGCCTCCGATGATCAGGGTGATGGTGGTACTGCCTCCAAGCAGCATGGCCCAGAATGCGGCTGTGGCACTTGCCTTCTTCAGGAACAGGGCTCCCATAACGGGTACGAACAGTCCGGATACCATGAAAGCATACGAGTAAAGCATCAGCTCAAGAACGTTTGGCATTCTACTTGCCAGCAGCAATGCCACTATTCCCAGTATCAGGGTGAGCAGTTGTGAGGTGATGAGAAATCTTTTTGTGCTTTTTGGGATGGGAAACCATTTTGAGAGGATGTCGGTGAGGAAATTTCCTGAGGATGCCATGAGGCATGAGTCGGCTGTAGACATGATGGCCGAGAAGTATGCTGCCATCATCAGCCCCATCAGCCCTACGGGCAGAACTGTTCTGAGCAACAGTGGTAATCCCATCTCTGCATCAATGTCGGCGGCAGTTGCATATCCCAGGTAGTCGAACATCCCCTGTGCCACGGCTACCCTGGCAAACAGTCCGAGCAGCACGCCCATGAATGCCATGATGGGCCATTCGAACAGGCCGGCGATGAACCATGCCCTTTGCGCCTGTTTCTTGTCGCGCGAGGCATAGATGCGCTGGTAGAGCGTCATGCCTACAAACCATATTGGGATGATGGTAACACCCCAGTTGAGCAGTTGCTGCCAGCTAATGTTTCCGAGGCTGAAGAATTCAGGAGGCAACACCTCTCTGATACCTTCCATGCCACCAACGCTCATAAACGCGATGGGTATCCCAATAAAAACCAGGCCCATCATCAGGATGATCCATTGTATGGTATCGGTATAGATGACTGCCTTGATACCTCCCATTGCCGTGTATATGATAACGATGGTGCCCATGATCATCAGGGCTGTTTGCCGGTCGAGGTGGGGTATAAAAGTTGCTTCCGCCAATATGGCACCGGCAAGTATCTGCGAGCTGGTAAATCCCAGATAGCCTACGGCTGAGATGATGCCGGCAAGAAACGCCACACGTTTGTTGTAGAAACTTCCCAGAAACTGAGGGAAGGTGTAAAACCGCTTGAACTGTTCCAGGTTCTTCACCCTTGGTATAAGGATCACCGCACTCAGCCAGGCCCCAATCAAACCGGTGAATAGCATCCAGGAGCCTGCCAGCCCCATGATAAAGCCCAGCCCTCCCAGGCCGATCGAGAAGCCGCCTCCCACATCGGTGGCAACAACCGACAGACCAATATGAACACTGCCTATCTTGCGCCCTCCCACGTAGTAGTCATCAATCCCTTTGTTGCGCATCAGGAACCAGATTCCTATGCCTATTACCCCAAACATGTAAACAACAAAGACGGTGATGTCAAATAAATGCATGCAAAATTATTGGTTGGAAAGAATAATCCCGCAAAGGTACAAAAAAATGCCGCCCCGGCAAAACCGGATCGTATATTGTTGAAAATCAAATTAATATTATATATATGCCGTGATGTATGATACCCATTGCTGTTCCGGGTGTGGTTGTTATTCCTGACAGGTTGTAATGTATGTAAGCCCGGGCAGAATATCTACCCTGAATTATTTTAAACGCAGCACGAGGCTGCAAACAAATCTGAAGTGTTACAAAAAATAAAGTTTTATAAAGTAAGAATTCAGGCTAATGTTCATTCTGATTAAATTGTTTTATCTTTATTCTCCATCACCAAAAACACCTCTACAATTCAACAACTCAACAACTCAACAACTCAACAGTATTAATAATGTATTTATGGAATACCACACGACGCCTCAATGCCTGGTCAGATCAGTGCCGTCTCAGATATGGGGGGCGCATTCAGAAGGTGTCGGTAAATGCGGGATTTAGTTGTCCGAACCGCGACGGTACTGTAGGGTTTGGAGGCTGCACCTTTTGTAACAATGAAGGATTCAGTCCATCATACTGTAAACCGTCAACCTCCATCACGCGGCAGATCGATATGGGGCTTTCTTTTTTGAGAAAGCGTTACCCGCGTACCAGCATGTTTGTGGCTTATTTCCAGGCGTACACGAACACCCATGCCCCTCTGGAACAGTTGAAGAGCCTGTATGGCGAGGCGTTGTCGCATCCAGATATTTCAGGAATAGTTATTGGCACCCGGCCTGATGCTGTTGACGAGGATATCCTCGGTTATATTGCGTCTTTATCCCACGAGACTAGTTATGTAAAGGTAGAGTATGGTTTGGAATCGTGTTATGACGACACGTTACATCGCATTAACCGTGGCCATAGTTTTGCCGACTCCCGGCGTGCGCTGGAGATGACGGCTGACAAGGGTATTGCAGTGGGAGGGCACCTGCTGTTTGGGCTTCCTGGTGAGAGTCGTGAGCGAATGCTGGATCAGGTTCATCTGATCAATCAGTTGCCACTTAACAGCATTAAGTTTCATCAGTTACAGATCGTGAGTGGTACAGCGATGGCGCAGCAGTACAGGGAACATCCTGAAGCATTTGAACTCTTCAGCCTGGATGACTACCTCTCTTTTATGGTGCGTTTTATCGGGCATCTGAGGCCCGATATCATGGTGGAGCGGATTTCCGGGGAGGTGCCGTTGCCATATAATGAGGGCATTTCGTGGGGCCGTATCCGTGCCGACCAGGTGATGGTGCGGCTGGAGGAGTTGCTTGCGAAGGGTAACACCTGGCAGGGCAAATATTACGAAGCTGGCTAGGTTTACAAAATTTTTTCTATTTTTGGCCTTTTCTCATATTTACGAAATATGTTAGATGATGAATGACATACAACCTATCCAACAGAACTTCATTGCGAGAATGCTGGGTGTTATTGAGCGTACAGGCAACAAGTTGCCGCATCCTGCAACCTTGTTTGCCCTGTTTGCCCTGGGCGCCATCGTGATAAGCTGGATCGCCTCCATGTTTCAGGTCAGCGCCGTGCATCCCGGCACCGGCGAGACCGTCACGATATTCAACCTGATGAGCCGGGAAGGCTTGCATATGATCATGACCAGAATGGTGGTAAACTTTACTGGATTTGCACCTTTGGGGACGGTGCTGGTGGCCCTGCTGGGCATTGGCGTTGCCGAGTCGAGCGGCCTGATGTCGACTGGTCTGCGGCTGTTGGTCATCTCGGCACCGCGAAACCTGCTTACCTTTGCCATCGTATTTGCCGGCATCCTTTCGAATACGGCCAGCGAGGTGGGATATGTGGTGCTGGTGCCTTTGGGTGGGATGATCTTTCTTGCTGTGGGCAGGAACCCCATTGCCGGCATTGCGGCTGCCTTTGCCGGGGTGTCGGGCGGGTATTCCGCGAATTTGCTGCTGGGCACCATAGACCCGCTGCTGGCGGGATTGTCGGAGGAGGCAGCCAACATCATCGACCCCATGTATACCGTAAACCCGGCCGCCAACTATTACTTTATGTTCGTCTCCACCTTCTTCATCGCCATTATCGGCACCTGGGTTACCGAAAAGGTCGTCGTGCCACGCCTGGGTCCTTACACCGGCGATGCCCAACCTGAAGAGATCAAGCAGATAAGCCCGTTGGAAAAGCGGGGTCTGCGCTATACCTTCTGGACGCTGGTGGCTATTGTGGTGATCATCTTCTGGAGCGTGGCTCCCGTAGAGAGTGGGTTCTGGCAGCACCTGCCCGGCACGGGCTTCATGCGCGACCCTGATACCAACGGACTGCTGCGCTCGCCATTTATGAGCGGTATCGTGGCGCTGATATTTCTGATTGCCGCCGTGCTGGGTATCGTATATGGCATTGGTGCCAAGACGCTCAAAAGTAACAATGATGTCATTAATGGGATGGGCAGGTCAATGTCGACACTGGGAACCTATATTGTGCTGGTCTTTTTCGCGGCACAGTTTGTGGCCTACTTTAACTGGACTAACCTCGGCCTGATCTTTGCCATCAAGGGGGCCAAC
>SKYG01000094.1 GCA_007128045.1 Bacteroidales bacterium
TACGGAAACACCTCTCAGCTGTGAGCTGCCGCCTTTTGTTGACCTGGAAGTAACCTATACAGAACCGGGTGTTAAAGGTGACACTGCTACCAATACACTGAAACCTGCGACCATGGAGACCGGTGCGGTTGTAAATGTACCGCTGTTTATCGATACCGGTGAAATGATTCGCGTGGATACCCGAACCAAATCATACTCTGAAAGGGTGAAATAAACGTTTTCTTGATGCAACTTATAAGCAGCCACACGCTCAGCCAGATCGCATCCTATTTACAAGCAGATTTCGAGGGTGACCCTGGCTTTCTCATCTCAGGAATCAACGAGATTCACGTGGTGGAACCAGGCGACCTAACTTTTGTAGACCATCCAAAGTATTATCAAAAAGCGCTCAGATCCAAAGCCACTACCATACTTATCAACAAGAAAGTGCTTCGCCCGGAAGGTAAAGCACTGATCTTCTCTGATGATCCTTTCAGGGACTTTGTGGCTCTGATCAAACGGTTCAGGCCCTTTGAACCGGCAACCGGAATGATCAGCGAAACAGCCATTATAGGTAAAAATACCACCATACAACCAGGCGTATTTATCGGCAATCACGTCGTAATAGGAGATCATTGTCTGATACACCCCAATGTAACCATTTACGACCATTGCACCATAGGTGACCATGTAGTTATTCATTCCGGTACGGTTATAGGTTCCGATGCCCTGTATTACAAAAGGCGCCCGGAATCATATGACAAGCTTGTTTCAGGAGGCAAGGTCATTATTGAAGATCATGTGGAACTCGGCTCCTGCTGTACCATCGACAGAGGCGTTACCAGCAATACGACGATCGGATCAGGCAGTAAGCTTGACAACCAGATACATATCGGACATGATACCGTGATCGGTAAAAACTGTTTGTTCGCAGCCCAGGTAGGTATTGCCGGATGTGTTACTATTGAAGATAATGTTATAATCTGGGGGCAGGTTGGTGTTCAGAAAGACCTGACAATAGGAAAAGGAGCTATCGTTCTGGGACAATCAGGAGTCACCAAGTCGATCGCAGGGGGAAAAACATACTGGGGATTGCCGGCAAAACCCGCAAGAGAAACCCTCAATGAGATGGCATTCATAAAGAAACTTCCTGAGCTGTTTCGAAAATAACCAGCCAGCCAGAGACCAAAAGCTTACACACCCAAAAAGGTTCAGCAAAGCCTTCTACTGCGAAGAAATCTCTGTTGTTTCAAAATCAATTGGCTGGAAATCATCTGCGCTATATTTTGAAGGACATTTTAACAGCAAGCTGCTGGCAACAAACCTATCATCCAGATATTTGCCGATCAGCACCACCTGATCTGACTTTTCAAAATCTTGTGGCTTGGAACCGTAATACATTACCTGGCTCTCATCACCCTGACTGTCTGTCATATAAAAGGTCATAACAAGAGCGTTATCCAGCAACTTCTCTTCAATAGGCTTCTGCCTGTTTAGTTGCCCGATAATGTGAAATTCTCGTCCGGGATGCTCCAGGGCTTCCGAAAAACTGGAATAGGTGTCTATATTGTAGACGGTACTGATAATCGCCCCAAGAGCAACAACAATAAATAATATCGCTATAATATGGGTTTTCTTCATCTGTTTATAAATTGTCTGAAAGTCTGAAGGTCTGAAAGCTGAGCGAAGCGAAGTCCCGAACGCATGTTCGGGATATCACCAAGTACTCATAAATATTCTCCTGTGTGCCAAAATCCCTGTCATGGGCATCAATCCTTTTGCTCAGCTTCAATGTTTTTTATCCGTTTCTCTGACTTACGCAGTCGGTATTCAAGGTAAAAAAGAAATAAGGCTATCCCTATAATGATTACCGAAAACACGAATACGACAACAAATATTTTACTCTCCGGGTCTAACATATCATGCAAATTTTATTAACAGGCCTGCGCATAACAACCACCATTACAACCCCACCAGCACCGTATACACTACCATGAATAATACTTTAACACACTTACATTCAACAATTCAACACCACAACAATTCAACAATTCAACAATTCAACTAAATATCATACCAGTTCATTCTCTTCAAGTTCCTTCAAATTATCTGCCAGGCGATTGATTCGGTAATACACTGAAAACAACCACCAGGCCATAATAAACCAGGCAGCTATTGCAGGAAAAAAAACGATCCGCATGGATGGATCAAGGTCGCCGGCCGACAATGCCGGATTACCACCAATTCCGGGATGTATGGAAGACTCTGCCATGCGTGGCAGTATCATGATAAATACGAAAAACAGCACAAAGGCGAAAACATTATATACAGCAGCCAGTCTGGCTCTCCTATCTTCTCCTTCAACAGACACCCGGAGAAGCATGTAGGCAAAATAGGTGAGCATGCCAACGGCAGCCCCGTTCAGCTTTGGATCATTCACCCAGAACTGTCCCCAGGTATTATGCGCCCATATCATACCTGTGACAATACCTAACGAACCGAAAACCAGTCCGGTCTTCACCGCCGTTACGGCCCGGAGGTCATCGTCAAGCCTGAAATAGCGCAGATACCTGATGCTGTATACCAATGATACCATCATGATAAACATCATAGCGAACCACATGCCTACATGGAAATATATATTGCGGATAGATTGCCTGATTACAGGAAGTTCCGGCACCTCCATCAGAAACCCGGCCACGACAACATACAACAACAGCATCGTGCCAGCTACCTTCAACCAGAAATAGTTAATTCCAAACATGCGCTACTCCCTCCAGATATACGGGAACAAAACGTTCGACAATACAAAGGTAATACCTGTTATTAATAAAAGTACAAGAATATTTCCGGCCTGGTCGCTGATGCTGCTGCCGGAGATTGCGGCCGAAGAAACCCGCATTAATACCAGCAGCAACGGCAATACAAGGGGAAAACTCAACACACCCATCAGGGTAAAGTTATTTGTTGCCTTTGATGCCAATGCCGACACCATCGACATCACCGATGAAAAGCCGGCCACCCCCAACAGCATATTCAGTAAAAACAAACCCATATTGGCAATGGGATTGCCCATAAAGGCAATAAAAATTGCAAGACCGATGATAGAGAGTAATCCCATCAGAACGGCATTATAGATCATTTTAGCTGAGATAACCGCTTCTGCACTGGAGATGGTGTATAAATACAATAAGCGACCCTGACGTTCCTGGATAAAGCTTTTTAATACAGCATTCAATGAGGCAAAAAGTAAAATAATCCAAAACAAAGAATTCCAGGTATTCACTGTAATCACCCGTTCAAAAGAAAGGTAACACACGAAAACCGTGGATATCAGATACAATAAGATGCCACTGAATGCCGACAACTGCCGCCATTCCAGAACAACTTCCTTTAAGGCCATATACCTGCCTTCCTGAATCAGTGATCGCATCAGTATAAAATTAACCAATTTTTTGCTTATTTTTGATCGGATCATTATCCAATAAAACAAAGATAACAATCTAAGTAACGATTGATGGCCATTACAGAGGGAAAAGTTTTTTTATTTGATAGCGATCAGCATTGTGTTTTCTTTTTCCAGAGGATCTTTAAAGATTATTTTCCCGGCAAGGTCTTTCTTACAGATAATCCTGGCAACCAATCCTTCTCTATTTGTATATCGGAAAAGCCTGACATCATTATCATGGAAGCATTCAACACAGGGATGCACGGGGTAAAACTAATAAAGAAGATAAAACAATCAGAGCAGCTTAAAGACATCCCACTTATTGCACTTACAGAGGAGGGGGGAAATGGTTCTATATGCCAGAAAGTCATTGATGCAGGAGCAGACGCCTTCCTGCAAAAACCTCTTAATGAGGCTGGCTGTGTGTCATTATTGAAACTATGTTTTCGCCTTTATGCACTTGAGCAAGCTGTTGATCAGGATAAAAAAACATTATTGCTTCAATTGGCGGACAAAGCATCTGAGGTTGAACATCTGAAGACCTACAGAAGCCGCACAGAAGAAGCCCTGCGCGTTGAACGCGACTTTGCCACACAAGTATTAAACGCCATGGGGCAAGGTCTTACAATTACCAATTCAAGCGGTTATTTCCAGTTTGCCAATCCCGGCTTTTGCCGTATGGTAGGCTATGATCTCCAGGACGTACTCGGAAAGACACCGTATGACTTTACCATCAAAGAAGATCACCATATACTGAAGGCTGCCAGAAAGATCCGTCATACAGGTCAGGTCAATTCGTATGAAACAAAAATTAAGCACAGAAATGGAGAGACCATTGATGTGTACATCACCGGCGTACCCTATTATCAGGCCGGAGGGATTGTCGGGTCTATCGCGGTACTAACCGATGTGACGCAGCTTAAAGATACGGAAAACAGGCTTAGAAAGTTATCTGGAGAATACGAACAGATATTTAACGGCACCCAGGATGCCTTGTTTCTGATCGAAGTTAATGCCGGCAACAAATTCCGTTATGTCCGCAACAACCGTTCCCACCAGGAGAGAACCGGCTTATCGCAGGAAACAATAGCAGGTAAAACCCCGGAAGAACTGTTCGGCCAGAAAGCAGGTGCCACATTAAGTGCAAACTATGCACGCTGTGTTGCAGCCA
>SKYG01000181.1 GCA_007128045.1 Bacteroidales bacterium
CCTTTTCCAAAGGTACGTTGTCCTATCACCACCCCACGATCAAAATCTTGTACGGCACCGGCCACAATTTCACTTGCGGAAGCGCTTTGTCGGTCAACCAGAATGGCCAATGGGATATCTTTATCGATAGGGTCATTTAGGGTACGGTGAGTTGTATTTCTATCAGCTATACGACCTTTTGTACTGACCACCAGCTTATTCTTGTCAACAAACAAATTGGTAATATTCACAGCTTCGTGAAGCAGTCCACCCCCATTGCCGCGCAGATCGATCACGATATGCTGGATATCATGGTCATTCCGGAGCGTATTAAATGCTTGTCTCACTTCCCTGCTGGCCTGCTGGGTAAAGCCATTGAGTTTTATATACCCGGTATGATTATCAAGCATCCCAAAATAGGGGATGTTATCGATGGTTACCACTTCCCGTACCAGGTTTTTTTGCAAGGGAGCAGGTTCCCCAATACGTTCTATCGTAAGCAGTAACGAGGTGCCAGGCTGTCCCTGCAATAAAGTCCTCACCTCATCCACACCCAAAGACTCAACAGATTGACCATTGATTTTCAATATCTTATCTCCTGCAAGCAGTCCGGCTTTGTAGGCAGGAAAGCCTTCATAAGGTTCAGAAATATACACATAATCACCCCTACGGTGTATCAGGGCTCCAATACCTCCATATTGCCCGGTAGTCATAAACCGCACATCTTCTATTTGCGATTCAGAGATATAGTTGGTATAGGGATCAAGTGAATATAGCATCTCATCGATGCCTGTCTTTATTATTTCGGATGGGTTCACCTCATCCACATAGTTTAATACCAGTTCACGAAACAGTGTGGTAAAAATATCCAGGTGTTTGGCAATCTCAAAGTTTTTGCTGGTAAACCCGGTCATCAGAAATGCTGAGATTACTATCAGTGAAATCGTCAGACTTACTTTTATGGTTTTTATTATGCGCATTTTCATATGTTTAAAATTGTCTGAATGTCTGAATGTCTGAATGTCTGAATGTCTGAATGTCTGAATGTCTAAATGTCGAGCGAAGCGAAGTCCCAAACAGATGTTCGGGATCTCATCTGGTGCATATAATCACGATCATATGTGCCAACGTGTTGATCGTGAGAAGTTCATATTGTTACTGTGATTATTTGATGTACTCTTCATGATATTATTTTTAACCCGGAAACAGGCGACCACAAGGGTCGCCCCTACATGAACCCGCAACCCTTTGAGGTCAGGTCCTGCCCCTACGGTGCCTCTCCGCGGGAGTTCGTGGACAGGCCAAGTCCTGTCCCTACAGCGTTCCTCTGCGAATCACTCTGCGTTCCTCTGCGGTTATCCCCCTCCGCGTTCCTCTGCGAATCACTCCGCGTTCCTCCGCGGTTAATTCCTCTCAGCGTTCCTGCGGTTAAAGAACCCGCATCCCGCCCCTCACGGCACCGGGTCATAGCCACTACCACCCCAGGGGTGACATGATGCAAATCGTTTCAGGGTTAGCCAACCACCTTTGAATGCTCCGTGCTTTTTAATGGCTTCCAGTCCATAGTGCGAACAAGTTGGTGTATAGCGGCATGAGGGTGGCAGATAAGGAGATATTGCACCCTGGTAAAACCTGATCACCCCAATGAATAGCCATCCAATTAACTTATTCAGAAATCTAACCATCACTCATCAACGTTTATCATCCCAATGCCAGTATTTTAATCTACAATTTTTTGATGGCAAACCAGCATGTATCTAACAAATTTTTTGTTAATTTCTGTCCTTCGACCTTTGACCTTCGACCTTTGACCTTCGACTTTCGACCTTTGACCTTCGACCTTTGACCTTTGACCTTCGACCTTCGACCTTCTTGCTTTATTCCATTGTTTTATCGTTCTTCAGTTTGTCCATCAGCTTATGCAAAGATATGGTGATTTTTGATTCAAGCTCTGCATATGAAAGAATCTGGTTGCCAGAATAGACAAACGCCAGCAGGCAATGATAGTCCTCCTTTTCCAGAAACGCATAAAACCCGGATTTGTTTTTCCGGTAGGCTTCACGAATAAGTCTTTTGATCAGGTTGCGGTCAACAGCCCTTTTGAATTTTTTAGCAGGAACAGATATCATACATTTGGCAGGAGCTCTCAGGTACTGGTCAAATCCAGGATCATCGATAAGGCCGGTATAAGGATCAGGATGGTTGCTTGTTTTAAGTTTCAAATATACGACTCGGAAGGGGTAACAAAAAAAATCATTTCCGTAAGTGAAAAGCATTTTTTGATGTTGGAAGCTACAAAGCCGTTCTTGCTTGGTGTATGTTGGCATGATAATTTATGACGGGCCAATGCAAAACAGGGTATTGATACCCGTTATTTTTTGGAATGATTTTGAAGGTACTCTTGAATGGCCATGATCATAGAGGGAGATTTTTCTGTCGGAGCTGCAATATGAACAGTAAAACCGTATTTTTTTGCCGCTTTTGCAGTGGCCTCGCCAAACGTAGCTAAAATGGTATCTCCTTGCTGATAATCAGGAAAGTTGGTTTTAAGAGACTCTATTCCGAACGGGCTGAAAAAAACCAGCATCTGATAGTCTTCCAGCCTTACGTCGGATAAATTGGCAGATACCGTACGGTATATGGGTGCAGAAAAAAACTGAATTTTATTTTGTTTCAGCAGCTGGGGGATACTTTTTTTATGGTTTTCACCACAGGGAAACAAGTATTTTTCGTCTTTATGTTTTTTTATCAGATCAAGCAATTCAATAAAATTGTTCTTTCCAAAGAAAATTTTTCTTTTGCGGTATTGAACATACTTTTGAAGATACAATGCAATGGCTTCTGAAGTACAAAAATACTTTGTCTGATCAGAGATCATCACGCGCAGCTCTTCACATAGATTAAAAAAATGATCAATCGAATGTTTTGAAGTAAAAATTATGGCAGTAAATTCAGGAATATTGATCCGGTGTTTCCGGAAGTCACGGGCACCTACACTTTCAATATTGAAAAATTTCCGGAAGGTTATTTCCAGGTTAAACTGTTTTATAATTTCGGTATAGGGCGACTTTTCACTATCCGGTTGTGGTTGGGAAATAAGTACTTGCTTTATCTTCAAAGTTCAGATCCTCCAATTGATTTCTGGTGCGTATTGTTCTGTTTCAATTACCGGTCACGCCGTTAGAAGATATTTACTTCCAACTTTAAGAATGAGCAGAAAAGGTGCTAATTCAACGCAGCAAAGGTACAAAATTAAATAATATCCGGGAAATGCAGAAACCTTATATCCAATAATTGCACCCCTGACCACTTTGATCATGTTTATTAAAAACCAGAGCAGCCAGGTTATAAACAAAGCCTCATAGGTAGGGTTATAGGCAAGGTATACAGCCGGCCCTAAAAGTAAGATGCCGGTAAGTTGATTAAAGAGAAATATATTTTTCAGGTATGCCAGGGTAGCCATTTTTGTTTCAAACACCCAGGCAGAGAATCCCAGCAACAGGCTTTTTACAAGAAAAAATAATGAGCATAATAAAAAAACCGTAATAAATAGCAAGAAAGGGTTTAATATCTCAAAGCGGGCAGACAGGTTTAGAAACATGACAGTCTGCCAGATCAAGATCGAAAAAACCACAAGAAAGTTAAAAAAGAGCAAGTACGTTATTGCCTCATCAAAGAATCCGCCTTCCCGTTCCATCTGGGTAAAAGAAACATTGCCAAAAGCGGCCTTAAAGAAATGACCGATCCTTGAAGAAAAGAAGTAGCGGGCAATGCCCAAAGCTATCAGGGCAACAAGTACAAAAAAGACCTTCCAGTCATCCCTTTGCTGGTTAAGAGGAATGCCCTCCAACTGGTTCGTGTTCGTTTCAGTTTTGAGGTGATGGGGGCTGGCGTAAAAAGTTTCAGAGTTTCCAATTACAGTCTCAGGCTGTTCTACAGACTCGGCAACATGAACCTCATATGATGGTTCTTGTGTTTGCTCTATTGTGAAAGGCTGACATACCAATGTTGATGATGTCCATTGGTATACAATCAACGCGAACAACAAGAGCCATTTCATTCGAATAAATTTGTTTAAATCGGTTAAATAGCCTGCCCCGATTAACCGGGGGAACCCACTAACGTTTATTATTCACGAAATATTAGTTTCATTTGTGTTCATGATCTCGCTTCGCTCGGTACATATCCTGAAGTGCACGGGATCTCGAACCCCCCGCTTCGCTGAGGGGTTCGAGATGACAAGTGCCCTGTGTGTTTAGGGGGGCGCGCGGGGAGTGGTGTGTCAAACAAAATACATGGCGGTTTCATCATGAATACTTTTTACAAATGTAAGACATTTAAAAAGTTTTTTCTGGAACTTACAACGAAAGATCAAGCTTGTGAAAACATTAACAATTGACCATTAAAGCCAGCAAACATTATAAAAAAAATAACAATTAAGCTTTGCCTGCAACTAAAATAGCATTAATTTTGCGGAACATAAGAAATATACCCACATCTATCAACCCTTTTATTTAATATGCAGTTACTACACAGCATCAAAGAGAAAGCAAAAAAGGCACCAAAAACCATCGTATTGCCGGAGGGCATTGAAGAACGCACCTTACAGGCAGCCAATGAGGTTATCAGGGAAGGCATTGCCCATATTATATTGCTGGGCGATTCCAGGAAAATAGAAGAAGCTGCATCATCAATGGGTTTGGGCTTTATTGAGCAGGCCACTATTATTGATCCGGTTCATCACAAGAAGAAGGAGTTTTATGCACAATTGCTTTTTGAGCTTCGCAAGCATAAAGGATTGAGCATGGATGAGGCCATGAAGTTTGTTGAGGACCCTCTTTACCTGGCCACGCTTCTAATTAAGAACGGCGATGCAGATGGTGAGGTTGCCGGGGCGATGAATTCAACAGGCAATGTATTGCGACCAGCATTCCAGGTGGTAAAAACCATGCCCGGGATTACTGTGGTATCGGGAGCATTTATTATGATCATGAAAGACACGACCTGGGGCCAGGATGGCATCATGGTGTTTGCTGACTGCGCCGTACACCCTGATCCCAATGCTGCTGAACTTGCCCAGATAGCTGTGATGACAGGAAAAACTACCCGGGCTATTACAGGCATGGAGCCACGAATTGCCATGCTGAGTTTTTCCACCAAAGGAAGTGCGAAACATCCGATGTGCGACAAAGTTATTGAGGCTACCAGGCTTGCTAAAGAAATGGAGCCAACGATGATGATTGATGGAGAGTTACAGGCAGATGCTGCCATTGTTGAGAGTATTGGTAAAAGCAAAGCACCTGATAGTCCACTTGCAGGCAAAGCAAATGTGCTGGTGTTTCCAAGCCTGGAAGCAGGAAATATTGCTTACAAGTTAGTGCAGAGGTTGGCAGGCGCAGAAGCTGTAGGCCCCGTATTGCAGGGAATGGCAGCACCAATAAACGATCTCTCCCGTGGCTGCTCCGTCGACGACATCATCAATCTGGTTGCTATTACCGTAAACCAGGCAGCAGCGAAATAATTACAGGTAAACCAACATAGTATTACATGTCATCCCGACTATTGAAGGCCTGATCGTTGAACATCACAAACTGATATAAATCAAAACCAACAACTTACAAACAAAAAACGACAATGAAAATTTTAGTGCTGAATTGTGGTAGCTCCTCTATCAAATATCAATTTATTAATATGGCCAATAACGCAGAGTTGCTGGCAAAGGGTATGTTAGACAGGGTGGGCATAAAAGACAGCGAACTGAAGCATCAGGCCAAAAACAAGGAAGCATATATGCTGATCCAGGATGTACCTGATCATGAGACAGGCATCAACCTTATTTTAAAGGCATTACTCGACCCCGATCACGGTGTTATTGAATCTGCCAATGACATATATGCCGTAGGGCATCGTGTGGTGTATGGTGGTGAAAAATTCAGCACCAGCGCACTCATCGATGATAACGTAAAGAAAAACATCGAAGATGTTATTGAATTGGCTCCCTTGCACAATCCAGCCAACCTGAAAGGCATCATCTCCATGGAGAAACTACTTCCCAAAGTACCTCAGGTTGCAGTTTTTGACACGGCCTTTCATCAAAGCATACCCCCTCATGCCTATATGTACGGGCTTCCTTATTCCCTGTATGAAGAGCACAAGATACGCCGTTACGGGTTTCATGGAACCAGTCATAAATATGTTTTTGAGAAAGCGGTAGATGCGCTCTTTATGCGCAGAGACAACGTCAGGGCCATTACATGTCACCTTGGCAACGGCGCATCCATAGCAGCCATCAAAAATGGCAAGTCGATCGACACCTCGATGGGTCTGACACCCGTAGAAGGATTGATGATGGGTACACGTTCGGGAGACCTTGACTCAGGTGCCCTGCTGTACATCATGAAAAAAATGAACCTGAGCCTGGATGAAGCCAACGATCTGATCAACAAAAAAAGCGGGTTCCTTGGGATCAGTGGTATTTCTTCCGACATGCGCGATGTGGAAGATGCTGCCTGGAATGATGGTGACAAAAGGGCACAGTTGGCCCTCGACATGTATATTTACCGGATCAAAAAATATATCGGAGCCTATGCCGCCGCCCTCGGTGGTGTTGACCTGATCATCTTCACGGGTGGAGTGGGCGAGAATGGCCCTGAGACCAGGGAGATATTATGTAAAGGACTGGAATATCTGGGTATATCTTTTGATGCAGAAAAAAATACGGGGTTACGCGGCAAGCTGGAAATGATTACCAAGCATGACTCCAAAGTGAAAGTCATGGTGGTACCCACCAATGAAGAACTTGTTATTGCGCATGATACCTTCAGAATTGTTGCGCATCATGACAATAACGAGGCAATTTAACAGTACGTAAGCTTGCTTAATATAAAGGCCGGCAAACACAGGGAAGTTCCTTGTCAGTGCCGGCTGTTTGTTACAAATCAGTTATCAATTCTCAATATCCAGGCATCAGGCCTGATTGTATTCTGAACTTCAGGCAGAGAATCCAGAGCTTCCTGTCGTGTTTTATAGGCACTGTAACTGACTCTGAAGCTACCCCCGGATTGTGGCAAAACCATCACTGAATCAAGACCTTTATTTCTCAGACTTGTTGTATAAGCAGCTGCATCGGTTTGATTCGTAAAACTGCCAATAATGATATGATATGCCTCTTCTTCCTTGGTGGTTGCAGAAGTTTGAGAAACGTCGGCCATCGAACCAGAAACAAATTCCAGGACAATGCTCTGCTCAGATGGGGTAAGATTTTGACTAGCTTCAGGATCGTTGCGTCGCCAGGAGATGGTAACTCTCCTTTCGCGTGAAGCGTCGACACCATAAATGGATCGTGCCGGATCTGTTCGGTCATCTGAAATGCCCGGGCGTGCAAGTGTCGACCCATACGGATTATTTGCATAATCCAGCCTGCCTTGTTCAATGAACTCAGAAAGTACCCCCCCTACCCACGCCTTAAAAAAATTCTCCACAGAAGCAAAACGGCGTTTGGAAAGCAATAAGTTGTACTCACTGGTGGCCAGCGGACTTGCATGAGATGTAAACTCAATGGTATAGTGCCGTCCGGCAATCAACTCCTCCTGCACAAAACGAGCAAGCCAGCGTAACTGTTCCATGCCTTTTTCAACATCTGAGAAGAATTCATTGAGCTCAGCATGGCTGCTGCTGCTAAACCTGTAGTAGTCATTTTTGCGAGCCATAAATGAATAGAAGGTTTGCTCGTAAGAGAAGGTTGTTGTTGGCTGATTGCTACCCGGGTTGGGATGATCATTGTCGAAATAAACCACAAAATACCCGGCCAGGCGAGCTTCCTCCCCCAACTTATCTACAGGCAGTCTGTCAGAATCCATATACAAGGTAAGCAAATATTTTCCGTCTTTCTCAATGAAATCCGAAGAGGTAACACTCTTTGAGCTATAGCCTGATTTATATAGATCAAATGCAAACTCATGCTTATCCTGCCTGCCACGATGAAGAAACCCCAGGCCCTGTTCATCGGTCAACAACAATCCCTGAGCCTGTGCACTCACGGAAAAATACCTTACTTGCACATTACTGACAGGCTCTCTCGTTTGTTTATCAAGCACCTCTATATAAAATTCATTTTCAGGTAAAGCCTCCTCTTTTATTTCAAAGAAAAAAATATCATCGTTAAACGCACCTGGATTCCTGCTGGATGAAAAATACCCTGAACGATCATCCTTAAAACTTATTGCAAAGTCATCATGCACAGTATTGAAGGGTTGCGGAAAGAGATAGCGTATGCTGTCACGATACATCACCAGATCAAGGCCACCGGTGGTTTCAATATGGTTGGATGCGTAAATCAGGTAGCCCTCCGGGCTGACAGACGGGAACACCTCATCATATTCTGTATTGATCTCAGAGCCGAGGTTCACTGGTGACTGCCATTGCTGACCATCCCATTTGGAAGTATACAAGTCAAAGCCACCGTATCCCCCGGGCATGTTCGAGGAAAAATACAGCAGGCTATCCCCTTCGTGATAGAATGGATGCTGAACAGAGTATTTGGCATCTACAAACGGAAATAATTGTTTGCTGCTCCACACATTGTTTTGCTTCAGATAATAGTCCAGATACAGGTTATACACTCCTTCTGGGGTCGGATCAGGATAATTGCGTGTTATAATAACCATATTACCATCAGAGGAGATGGCCACCGGACCATCATGCATCGAAGTATTCAGACCTGAAGGCAAATAATCTGGTATATCTATCTGTATGCAATCATGAACAAAGGCATGAATGTTTAAAAACGGTTTATGGGTAAACGTATAGCTTACATCTGCCTGCCGTCTGGAAGAAGTGACAAATAAAATGTTGTTCCACACAAATGGCGCAAAGTCTTCATTGGAGGAATTGGCACAAAACGGCCTGATCGTTACCTGCATATCCCAGTTATGTGAAAAATACTCAGAGTCCTGGGCATACGGCACTGGCTTTTCCAACAACCTGCCCACATGAACATAATTGCGTTTTTGAGAAGGCGTTCTGATCAGACCAGCCTGATCGGCTTGCTCGTACATTTGATATGCCTGGTCATACAGCCCGGCATAATATAAAGCCTCAGCATAATGAATTGTGTATGATGTATCCCCACTGCGAATGGCTCGTTGGTATGATCTTTTTGCCTTATCGAGATCCCTTCCCATTAATTCATCAGGAGGCTTTGAAGAAACACTATCTATCAAAGAGCTGAATAATAACAAAGCAATAACTATGCATGAGAAACCTTTTACAGAAGTTTTCATTGATGTTTTATTCGTTTTCATTGTTTGAACTACATGTTTTACTTCACGTTTTGCTATAAAAAATACCGGGGCGACCTGATTCGTTCATCTTTTTGTCCACCCCACAAGAAACGAAGTGAGAACTCATGGGTTTGCCGGGTCACCAGGTTCATGTCGTTGGCAGGATATTCGTACATATACCCAAAATACCAGCGTTCACTTAAACGCAATCCGACAAGGAATCCCACTGCATCAACCCAGCTCTCTATTAGATTAGACCGAAGCACAGGACCAAAGCTGAACACTTCTCTGTAGCTGAAAACCGCATTCATGTCAAGCTGCAGGGGTGCATCATCACTATATCTGAGTAACGTACTGGGAACAAAGACAAAATCCTCAGATAATTGGATGTTGGTTCCACCATAAGCAAATAAATGTCTGTTGGCTCTCTTAAGAAACCCATAATTGCCGGGGTCATACACCTGCATCTCATCTTTAAATACTCTGGGCATGCTAACGCCAAGAAACGACCTGTCTGATGAAAGCAACAAGCCTGCACCAACATTGGCCATTACGCCCGAGTTAACATTTGACCGAAAAAACGGATCGTCAGGCTCAAGGTTTTGAAGGTTGGAAAAATTGCGGCTATAATGCGAGACCAACCCCCTCAACCCGGCCGACAATGTCCATCGCTCAGACAATCTGCCATGATAGGCCAGATCCGCATGAAACTGAAGGTTCTCTTCAATGCCAAGCCGATCCTGGATGATACTGGCAGAAAAACCCAGCTTACGGGGTAGTCGCAGGTTAACATACGCAGAGTTTGTCTGTGGAGAACCATCAATCCCCACAAACTGAAACCTGGACAAAACGCCTCCTTGGTTCCATTCACCAGCACCAGCCTGGGCAGGGTTGATGACTGAATTATTGAAGATGTATTGCCCGTACATTGGCTCCTGCTGGGCATGAAGTTGCCCTGCCGAAACCAAAGACACGATGGCAATCAGAATTTTCAGTTTTTTCATATATGTAATATTATCAATATGTATAAAAATTACTTGCCAGAATAAATTATCGTATGAGATACATATACCCCGAATGGGTCGGCAGAGACGAACCAAGATAAAGTATCCAGTAATAGGTTCCTGTGGGCAGCATACCATCACTCTCGGTTAACACGCGTCCCCTGTTGGGGGTACCACCCCAGTCATTCTGATAGGGTGACGATTCATATACCAGTGTACCCCACCGGTTAAACACCTGCACCCTATTGTTGGGGTAGCGTTGCAACCCATTAATGATCCAGATATCATTAATGCCGTCACCATCCATGGATATACCTTCCGGAACCCGGATTTCACAATCCTCCCATTGATATGGAACCGTAAACTCAAACTCCTTACTGCATGAATTGGCATCCACAATGGTCACCTTGTAATCCCCTCCCGGAATATTGGAAAGGGTGCGGGTAGTCCTTCCATTACTCCATATATATTCATAAGGAGCCACCCCTCCTGATACAATAAAGTTGATATATCCAGTGGAATCTTCTTTGCATAATACATCACCAATCACGATTTCACTGATATATATTCTATCTGGTTGAGTGATACCCTGCTGCAGGTGATATTCACACCCATTGGCATCTTTAACCAAGACATTGTATCTTCCGGACGGCAAATTATCCAAATCTTTGGTTGTTTCACCAGTATTCCATTTATATGTATAAGGCGGGGTACCATCAAACACATCAAGGGTAATGGCCCCACTGGCATCTCCATAACAAAGTATATGCGTTGGGTTGGATATAACATCAAGGGGTGCCACAGGTTGATTAATTTCAACGCTCAGCTCAATGGTATCCTTGAGGGCATCAACAATATGCACAACATATGTTCCTGAAGCCAGGTTATAGGCCACATGACCGGTTTGAACAGGCTGAGTATACCAGGTGATCTGATAAGGCAACAAGCCATACTCAACAGCTACTAAAGCCTTACCGGTATTACTGCCAAAGCAATCCACATGAACGACTTCTGTAATTTCAGCCTCAAGAGGCCGGATTACAACAACTTTTACCGGTTCACTATCAACAGGATCCGTCTGATCGCTTACTGCCTGAGCTGTGTTGGTAATATATACCTGATGAGGTGTATCCTGATTCACCTCCACTACCAGTTCAACAATTACCAGTTCTCCGGGTGCAATAGAAGATAGCTCCCATAAGACAATACCAGACTGGGAGTCGTATACCCCATTATGACTTGCACTAACAAAACTTACATTTACGTCGAGCGTATCCGTCAGCCGAACCTGGTTCAGAGTGGGGCCCCCTGTATTAAGTACATTTAAATTATATACAATCCTATTACCTGGTCTGGTGTGCGTCTCATCAGAGACAACCTTCTTAGAGAAAGACAGAGCAGGTGAAGGTTTAACAACCACCTGAACCTGATCTATAGCCCGCTGGCAAGGTGAGTTCTCTACCGTCCATTGCAGAACATATGTACCTTCTGTTAAACTAGTCACCTGAGTATTGGGGTCTGTCACATCAACAAACGAAGGAACGTTTGGCCCGGTGATTAGCGACCAGCTGCCACTACCCTGCCCGGGATCATTGGCATTAAGTACCGTAGTGGTCTCCCCATACAATATCTGATCAGAACCTGCATCCGCGACAGGTTGCTCAGAAATATAAATGATCATGTGATCAACAGCATCAGGACATGGGCCGGAAGATACTACTGTAAGTGTAAGAATGACCTGACCCCTGATTATATCATCTGCATGAGGTGTATATATTGGGTTCAGCGTGTTGGCAGCCAGCAACTGTCCCTGACCATCATGCGTCCAGTAAAGTGAAGAGAAGTTGGTGGCCGATCCACTTGCATGGAAATCAGTATTCTCACATATATGCGCATCCGCACCGGCATTTGCCATTGCAAGCGGTTCAATGGTAAGTATGATGTCATCTGAATTATCCGGACATGTGCCAAATCCAAAAGCTGTGAGAGTGAGTTTTATCCTCCCCAGGGCTGCATCACCAATACCTGGAACGTAAATAGCATTCAAAGCGCTGGCATCGGGAAGGAACGTACCCGTGCCATTTGTCGTCCATTGCAGCGAAGAATAATCAGAGGCCTGAGCAGACAGTTCATAACTATCACCACGGCAAATCACCGCATCCAACCCAGCATTAACTACTGGGATAATGGGGTCAACTATGACGAGTTGCTCGCATTCAGCAATATTACCACTTTGGTCGGTCACTTTCCATATGACCCTGCTTGTACCCACTTCAAACCGGAAATCAGCATCGTTCAGGGTAAATGGCCCATAAACATTGTTACCAGGAGCCAATACCACATAGGTAACAACCAGGTCTTTATCCCCAGTACAGTTGTCATTAATAACCGGAGCAGTCAGAGCAATTAGTGCAGAACAATAACCCGGATCAGCATTGGTGACAATAGCAGGCGGGCATTGGGTAATTACCGGGGCCTGCTTGTCGACTACTACAACGCGGAAAGAACATGTCCAGCTTTGCCCGCTAACAGGTTCTGAGATGGTATAGGTAACTTCAGAAACACCAAGATTGAAGACAACCCCGCTGGCATCATTAACCCCACTGGATACAGTGGCACCACTTATCATATAGGTAACATCCGCCGGACAGTTGCTGTTTACCAGCAGCGGACTAATTGAATTGGGTGGGGAGGTCCAGCTACAGACGCCAGGATCAGTTTCCACGACCAGGTCATTTCCAGGACAAACAATCATTGGTCCTTGTGTGTCAACTACCTCTAGCATGAAACTGCATGTAGCCTCATTGCCGGCAGCATCGACAGCCAGATAGGTGATGGTGTATATGCCAACCGTAATAATTTCTCCATGCGCAGGACCTGACACCTGAGTTACACTGGGTGCCCCACAGTTATCTATCGCCACAGGGATACTCCATATAGCACTGGTGGTACAATCGCCCGGAAACAGTGATACGGTGAATCGCTCCCCCTCAGGACAATTCACAAACACTGGTGGCTCGTTATCCTCAACCACTACAGTGATGACACATTCTTTGACAACCCCCGAACCATAGACCGCTGTCCAGGTAACCACTGTTTCTCCTACCGGGAAGACCACTCCGGAGAGTGAGAATGGGTTATATGGTACAAAATCGTGGGTAAGGCTTACAAGGTCACAAGGATTGTACGCCATCACATCAAACTCGTCGCCCTGAACTGCATAGCCACAGAGCCCAGGTGTGTTCGAACGTACATGCAATGATTGATCCGGACACGCAATACCCGGCTCCTCGTCACTCTTTATGGTAACAGACTGGAAGCAGAAAACACTGTTGCCTGAAGCATCTGTTATACGCCATTCTATTTCACTAATACCATATTCAAATACAAATGGTTGCTTGTTATCAAACCATCTGGTGACTCTGTTATCAGGAAGATGTACACGGTAACTAATCTTCAGGTTAAAGAAATGGGTACAATTGTCCCACACATCATAATGGGTAATTTCCGGAGAAAGGGTGTATTCACAACTGCCCTTTTCAAGTACTTTCACAATGGCTGGCGGGCACTTTGTGCAGTTCAGTGCAGGTGGTGTGTTGTCCTTCACTGTGACATAGAACGAGCAACTTGAGGTCTTCTCCCCGGAGGAATCAGTAATAGTATATGTGATGCGACTTTGTCCCAGCTGAAACACATAACCGCTCACATCATTCAAACCATTAGATACCGTACCATTTGGGTTGTCTACCTGCCATGATATGGTATAGTCACAATGGGCTATTGCGAGCATCGGGCTAAGGCTTCCGGGTGTTGACTCCCATGAACAGGAACCAGGAGGTGAATAAACCTGTAAGCTGCCAGGAGGACAAATCAATATCGGATCAAGTGTTTCAACAACCTGAATGGTAAAGTTGCATGTAGCGGTATTTCCGGCAAGGTCAGTTGCGGTGTATTCAATATGATATACGCCGGCTGCCAGGTCTGAGCCCATATAGGGTCCGCCAGGCGAAGTTTCCTCAACGCTTACCACATGACAATTGTCTATGGCCACCGGAATGCTCCAAATGACCTGACGCTCGCATTGACCAGCAAACAAATAAACCGTAAACGCCTGACCTGACGGACAATTTACAAACTCAGGAGCTTCTGTGTCACGTACAGTAACACTTATGCTGCAACTCGATGTGTTTCCTGAAGCATCAACTGCCGTCCATGTAATGGTGGTAGTACCAACAGGCAACGTAGCCCCCTCAAGGCTGTTGGGATTACCCCATGCATGAAAGTCATGGGTGAGGCTCACCAGGTAACAGTTATCCGTAGCTACTGCATCCAGACTTGTATCCGGTACAATATAGCCACACTCCCCTGTGGTGTTCTCAAAGACAAAAGGACCATCCTCAGGACAATAAACAACAGGTGGCTCATCCTCTGTGATGCGAACCTGTTGCAAACAGATCGATTGGTTGCCATGGGAGTCCCTGACAATCCACTCTACCTGGCTGACACCTGTCATAAACTCAAATGCCTGCCCGTTATCATACATGCCACTCAAGCTGTTATCCGGACCGTATACCCGGTAAGAAATATCCAAATCTTCAAACGATGTGCAGTTGTCAAAAACGTTATCCTCTGTGAGGGTTATAGAGACCGTAGCAATACATAAGCCATCATCGGTACTTAACACAATCTCATCCGGACAGACAAGTGTTGGCGGCTGTTTGTCTACTACCGTAACAGTAAAACTGCACTCCCAGCTCTGACCACTTGCAATTTCAGTTATCGTATAAGCTACCGTGCTAATGCCCAGATCGAAAGTGTAACCACTTACGTCATCCATCCCACCAACATCACTACCATCAGGATTGATCACCACCCAGCTGAGCTCATAATCACAGTTGGCGATTGCCAACAGCGGGCTAAGGCTGTTTTGCGGGGAAGTCCAGCTGCACGCATCATTATCTGTGAGGCTGACTATCATATTACCCGGACAAACGACTGCCGGTTCTTCTGTATCTGTTACCTCTATATAAAATGTACAGGAGGATGTGTTGGAACTACCATCGGTGGCCGTATATACAATAGTATAAATGCCGACCTGAAGCTCGCTGCCATGGTATGGCCCGCCAGGAGATGTTTCCGTTACCATTACTGTACCGCAGTTGTCAGTAGCCATGGGTATGCTCCAAATGGCCTGAGTCTGACAGTCCCCAGAGAACAAGGCAATGGTAAAGGTCTGCCCCGAAGGACAGTTAACAAACACAGGTGGCTCGGTATCTTCAACCACGATGGTGATGGTGCAGCTGGATATATTACCCGATGCATCTGTTGCAGTCCATATTACCTCAGTAGTGCCAACAGGGAATGTCGCTCCAGACAATGTATATGGATTGTAGGGTGCATAATTGTGCATGAGGATCAGATCTCCGCAGTTGTCATAAGCTACGGCGTCAAACTCATCACCATCGGCAATATAACCGCAAACCCCTGTGGTGTTCTC
>SKYG01000004.1 GCA_007128045.1 Bacteroidales bacterium
AGAAACAGTACCTACAGAAGTTGTACCCGAAGTGACGATACCCATAGAAACAGTACCCGAAGAAGTTGTACCCGAAGTAACGATACCCATAGAAACAGTACCCGAAGAAGTTGCACCCGAAGAAACCATACCCACAGAAACAGTACCTACAGAAGTTGTACCCGAAGTGACGACACCCACCGAGACGGAACCTTTTGAAACAGTACCCGAAGAACCGGTACCAACAGAAACTGTGCCCACGGAGACGGTGTCCACTACAGACATTGTAACGCCTGAACCAGTGACAGACCACGCTGAAGCCCTCCGGCAGTTTGAAGGCACCCTTCAGCAGAATGTGAACGCAGCCCTACGTCTGTTCATTGAAGCCCAGCATGCCACCTACAGCAGGGATTACGAGCGTGCCATCATGCTGGCAGACCAGTCGCTGGCCCACTTTGTAACCGGACAGGCGCTGGCTCTGAAAGGCACCATCCATTACCTTACCGGCAACACAGAGCTGGCCCGGAGCTTCTGGCAGCAAGCCAGTGAGCTGGTTCCCGGCATCGAGGTCCCTGAGATTGATCCGGCACAGCAGCCTGCACACAGAGAGTAAACCAATGCAAACAAATGCTTGCATCTATACATAATAGGCCTTATCTTTACATCCAGAGCCGAAAACCGTCATAAACGCTTACCAAACAAGAAGCTTCATCAAGTAATAACCATGTCTGAGCGCCATTTGCATCATATCCTAATAGCGTCTGCGTTTCTGATCACAGCCCTGATCTCGCTTTCTTTTTGTGGGATGGGCACGGTGGCGCAGGCCACCCCATCAGAGCTACAGCACAGGATAGCAGGCAAAGAGACAGGCTTATCGCAACCCGTGAGGCCACTGACAGCTACTATCAGAGCTTATGGCATCGAGCTGGCAGAGGTAGAGCAAGCCTATGACGCCACCCTGTACCAGGTACTGTCGTATTTTTTTGAGCCGGGAACCTTCCTCCCTGATGTCAGGGTGGAGGCCCAAGCCCGTACCACCGACGTGCACACCACCAGTCCGGAAGAGGCCGTACGCATCATCACGAACCTTCCCGGGCTGCCCCACTTCGAAGAGGAAACCACCATTGCCGGAAGTTCGGTAACCACCATCTCCAAGTTTTTTACCGGCATAGAGCTAAAGCGGCTGCACATCACCATCTATGCAGATACATCCTATGGTCAGGATGAGTTGGAGTTGATGCAACAGCTTGTTATAGCCGCCGCAAAAGTGGAGACCACTCGTGGCGACAAGGTACATATCATCCCACAACCGTTCCCCAGAGAGCGGAGCCAGCCCGGATCAGGCTGGAAGGTTACGACATCTGCACAAACTAAAAAAATCGTTAGAGCAGGTGTTGATGCGACAGATGCTGATGCGACAGATGCTGATGCGACAGATGTTGATGCGACAGATGTTGATGTAACAGGCGTTGATGCTGATGCAGTCGTGGCAGACGACACGCATGTCCGGGAAACTACGCACATCAGATTAAAGCGTCCTGTTGCTGAGCTTCCCGCACTGGTTCTGTTGATATCATCGGCATTGCTTATATTTGTGATTATATACATTACCATCTCATTGCGAAAGAGATATGTCTAAGCCTGTCACCATACCACTTCTTTCTGTACTGATGGCCCTGTTGTTTGTGTGCGGGAGCATCCGGCCATTGCCTGCTTCCTGTCTGCCAGTTACAGGCACAGCGATGCAAGACGCAGCAAAACCATCCCACGAAAGGGAAGAGGCAACACTGGAGCAGGAAAGAGAAGAGGATGAAACGAGGCAGGAAAGACAAGAGGCAACACTGGAGCAGAAATGGGAGGAGGCAACACCTGAGCAGGAAAGAGAAGAGGTAACACCGGAGCAGGAAAGGGAAGAGGATGAAACGGAGCAGCTCAGGGAGCGCCTTGCTGCAGATTACGGCGAGAAGGCCAACCAGGTGATCGACCATTATGTAAGGGCGCAGCAGGCATTTTTCCAGGAGCGGTATCAGCAGGCGCTGCAAGAGATCGACAGTGCCCTTGCCCTGATCGAGACTGCCGATCTGTTGGCTTTCAAAGGCGCTATCTATTTTGGGATGGGACAGGTTGAGGAGGCAGCCAAGGCATTTACAAGGGCATTTTCTCTCGACAAGGAGCTGCCCGTGCCGCGGGTGCAGGGATTACTCGGCTGGCTGACAGACAATAACCTGATGCCATAATGGTCTGATAAGCCAATTTTTGACCTTTGACCTTTGACCTTTGACCTTTGACCAATTAAAAACACATGAAACGGATTCTGCTAATTGACGACGACCCTATCCTGACCATGCTGTTGTCGGGTATCCTGAAGAAGTCGGGTTACGATGTGATTACAGCACATGATGGCACCACGGGGCTGAAGATGGCAGCCATCAAGAAGCCCGACCTGATCATCACCGACTATAAGATGCCCGACTTATCGGGGTTGGAGGTGCTGATAGAGATCAAGAAGGAAGGCTCCGGCACTCCGGTCATCTTGCTGACGGCCCATGGCGATGTGTCGTTGACCATCAAGGCCATACAGCATGGGGCTTTCGACTTCATAGAGAAGCCCATCAACCCCAAAGAGATTTTGGAGGCCATTGCCAACGGGCTGCAGTCGGCAGCGCGCACCCACAGCCGCAATGAGGCGCTGAAGCCTTCGGAGCGCAAGACTTTGGAAGAGAATATATTGGTAGGGAAGCACCCCGTGATGCGGGAGATATTCAAAAACATCGGCAGGGTATCTCTCAACAAGGTACATGTGATGATCACCGGCGAGACAGGCACCGGCAAGGAGCGTGTAGCCCGGCTCATACACTATTCTGGCATATCGCGTGAGCATCCGTTGATCAGCGTGAATTGCAGTTCCATCAGCCAGGAAGAGCTTACCAATGAACTATTTGGGACTCAGGATGCCCGCACAAAGTCGGGCGTACGCAGTGGCAAGCTGGAGCAGGCCGGACTGGGAACCATCTTCCTGAGTGAGGTGTCGAGGCTATCGTTAGCCTTACAGGCCAGGCTGCTGGAGATCATCAAAAAGCACCAGGAAGACGAAATGGGGAGGCCTGCTTTACGACGTACATTTACAGGCCGTATCGTGGCTTCTACCAGTGTCGACATAGAAGAGATGATCCAGGAAGGGACGTTTCTGAAAGACCTGTACTACCAGATCAACGAGTTCAGCATACATGTGCCTCCGCTGCGCGAGCGTAAAAGCGACATCCCGGAGATGGTACAACATCTGGTACAACAGATAAGCCGCTCGTTCGACAAAAAGATCGACGTCATCAACGACGACGTGATACCCTACCTCAAGGGTTACGACTGGCCGGGAAATGTCAGGGAGTTAAAAAATATCCTTACCCAGGCCATCATCCTGTCGCATGGCGGGGTGCTGCAAAAGAAGCATGTCATCATTCCCACTACGGAGGCCAGCAGACAATCTGTTGACAAGGGTGCCATCGTGACCCTTGCCGAGATCGAAAAGGAGCACATCGGCAAGGTGTTGGCAGCCACCAACTGGAGCAAGCAGGAGGCCGCCGCACTGCTGGGCATCACCCGCCCTACCCTGAACGCCAAGATCGAGAAATACGGTCTGGTGCCTTAATAGCGACTTTTTATTGGAGTTTGCCAAAATAGTATTTCACTATTTCATCGATGTATCGCTGTTTTGTTTCGAAATAGTAGTATCTTTGATACACCAGTATGCAATTGTACTATTTTGCTAACGATCATCAACCCTGCCAACAATGAAAACTCGAAGCACACTGATTTTCATACTACTGTTTTTGTGTTCGATGGTTGGTGCCCAAACCACCCATTTTGTAAAACATGATGCCTCCGGCGCCAATAACGGCACAAGCTGGGCCGATGCTTTTACCGATCTGGAAACGGCAATCGAAGCAGCCAACACCGATGATGCCATCTGGGTTGCAGCAGGCACCTACACCCCCACAACAAAACGCGGCGGCACCGAAGTTCGGTTCCAGACTTTCCAGATGAAGAACGGCGTGGAAATTTACGGCGGCTTTGCCGGCGATGAAGACCCAGCCACGTTCGACCTTGATGCGCGCGATTTCGATGCCAATAAAACCATATTGAGTGGTGACCTGGGAGGCGGCGTTCACGTGTATCATGTGTTCCGGCATGTAAATCTGGGTTTGAACAACACGGCCATCCTCGACGGCGTTACCATCTCTGGCGGGAAGGCCGATGGTTCTGAAAATATTGACAAAAGAGGTGGGGGCATGTTAAATGACTTCACCACGGGCAGCAGTGGCAGCAGTCCCACCATCCGTAACTGCCTGTTTACCGGGAACCAAGCCACCGAAGGCGGCGCCATGTATAACAGCCGTTACAGCAATCCGGCAGTATCCCACACCACCTTTTCAAATAATACTGCATCAGCAAAGGGAGGTGCGGTGTTTAACGACCGGAACAACCCGGCATTCAGTTATTGCATATTCAGCGGCAATGAAGTTACTGGCAACGCTGACAGTGACGGAGGTGGGGCGATGTATAACAAAACACAGAATGCGGCTGAAGGGCCGGTGATTACCAACTGTAT
>SKYG01000046.1 GCA_007128045.1 Bacteroidales bacterium
AAATAAGCCAATGTTTTTTGTAAAATTATAAATAAATGACAAAACAGGCATATATTATTGACTCTTTTTAAACTATCATTTTGACCAGAAAAAAAAAGAAACTACTTAACAAGGTGTTTTTCAGATATTATCAGATAGCAAAAAAAGCCGTTTACTGAGTATAACGAACAACTTATAAACAGGTATCATTCCAATCATGACCTGATATTTCTTATCTTTGTTTCGACCGGCGAGGTGTACTATTCAAACATGAGCACCATATAACGCTTAAAACAGATTATTACATGGAAAACGAAACATTACAACTTCCTCCACTACGTGTTGGCATTACCCATGGCGATGTGAATGGCATTGGTTATGAGGTTATGATTAAAACTTTAGGTGACTCACGCATCCTTGAACTATTTACGCCCATCATATATGGATCATCCAAGGTGGCCTCTTACCACAGAAAAGCCCTTGATATAAGCGATATACATTTTAATATCATTCGTTCTGCCGATCAGGCAGTTGCCGGCAAAGTGAACCTGATAAACATCACCTCTGACGAAATCAAGATAGACCTGGGTCAGATCACTGACATAGCAGGTGAGATGGCATTTCAGGCTCTTGAAGCAGCAACGGAAGATTTGCAAAAAGGCAAGCTGGATGCCTTGGTAACTGCACCTATAAACAAACAAAACATCCAACGTAAGCAGTTTAATTTTCCAGGCCATACCGAATACCTGACAAAAAAATTCGAAGCACATGAGAGCCTGATGCTGATGGTCAGCCATACCCTTCGCATTGGGGTTCTTACCGGGCATGTGGCACTCAGGGATGTGCCGGGAAACATCCACAAAGATGCTATTATTGAAAAGCTCAGGGTGTTTAGTCAGTCTCTTGAACGTGACTTTGGCATTCGTAAGCCAAGAATTGCTTTGCTTGGTCTGAACCCCCATGCCAGCGATCAGGGTGTAATCGGAAAAGAAGAACAGGAAGTTATTATACCTGCCTTACAAGAGGCCTTTGAAGAAGGCATTTTGGCTTTCGGGCCATATCCGGCAGATGGATTCTTTGGTTCATCAAATTTCCAGAAATTCGATGGCATCCTGGCTATGTATCATGACCAGGGGCTTATCCCTTTCAAGACCTTATCGTTTGGCAGTGGTGTCAATTTTACTGCCGGACTGCCATTCGTTCGGACATCCCCGGCACACGGCACAGCATTCGACATTGCAGGAAAGAATCAGGCATCACCCGATTCATTCAGGGAAGCTGTATATCTGGCGATAGACATTGCCAGAAACAGAAAAATATATGATGAAGTATCTGCCAACCCATTGAAGTTTAGCGTACTGGAAGACGACAGCGATACCGACAAGAATATACTGAAGAATCTGCCCGATGATTCAAATTCCAATGACCTCTGATTATTGAAAATAACTTGTTCATGTACCGTGAACCATTTTATTCATTCCCAAAGCTATTGTCAATTATTGGCGGCCAGGCTCACGGCAGTCCGCCGGATAGCCTCACGGTCAAACACCTGCTAACAGACAGCCGGCAGCTGATGGCTCCTGGTGAAACCGTATTTTTTGCCATCACCACAACCAAGAACGATGGACATCGCTATATTCCGGTATTATTGCAACGGGGTGTTCGCTGTTTCGTGGTGGCCCATGTCGATCAACAATGGTACCAGAACTATCCCGATGCAGGCTTCATCTGCCTGAGCCCGGCAGATAACACCATTGCCGCATTACAACGATTGGCCTCCCACCACAGAAACTTATTTTCTTACCCAGTAGTGGGAATAACCGGGAGCAATGGCAAAACCATTGTGAAAGAATGGCTGTTTCAGTTGTTAAACCAGGGCCGCACCATTGTACGCAATCCAAAAAGCTTTAACTCCCAGATAGGTGTTCCCCTCTCTGTCTGGCAGATGACCGACAGCCACGACCTGGCAATATTTGAGGCAGGGATATCTCAACCCGATGAAATGACCCAGCTGGCAGCAGTGATAAATCCCGACATAGGAATATGTACCAATATCGGTCCGGCACACAACGCAGGATTCGCCTCAGAGCCTGAAAAGATCAGAGAAAAACTGACATTATTCAACCATTCTGAGACCCTGATTTATTGCTCAGACCATGAATCAGTAGATAAGGAAATTCGCATAAAATGGGGCCAAAAGGATCAATCATCAACAGCCAAAGTCCCAAAATTATTTTGCTGGGGTCATAAGCACAATGCTGACCTTCAGATAGTCTCCATTGAAAAAGACACAGTGGGTGGCAATGAACCTTCTACCAGGATACAAGTAGCATATAACAAGATACACTTCGCGTTCTCCATCCCTTTCACCGATGACGCATCTTTAGAAAATGTGATGCACTGTGTTTGTCTGATGCTATTGATGAACCTGACACCAGAATATATCAAAGATAAAACCAGGACTTTGCAACCGGTAGCCATGCGCCTGGAGATCAAGGAAGGCATCAACCATTGCTCTGTGATCAACGATAGCTATAACTCTGACCTGAACTCGTTGGCTATTGCCCTGGATTTTTTGAACAGCCAGACCAGACATAGCAAAAAGACTTTAATTATTTCTGATATCCTTCAAACAGGAATGCACCCAAAGGAGCTGTATAGCCATGTGGCAGACCTGGTAGCATCAAAAAATATTGATACACTTATTGGGATAGGTCAGGAAATTGCTTCACAGTCATTCCTTTTTACTATCCCGTCTGAATTCTTTCCTGACACCAACTCATTCATCCGGGATTATGACTTTTCACAGTTCCACGATGAAGCCATTCTTCTAAAAGGGGCACGCCCATTTGCTTTTGAAAAGCTTAGCGAGTTGCTGCAACAAAAAGACCACCAAACGATACTGGAAGTCGACCTGGATGCCCTGGTGCATAACCTGAATGTATTTCGTGCACGGCTCCATAAAGGCGTAAAAACCATGGGGATGGTCAAGGCATTCTCGTATGGCAGCGGTAGTGTGGAGATTGCAAGCGCTCTGCAATACCATCATACAGATTATCTGGCAGTTGCTTACGCCGATGAAGGAAAGGAACTTCGTAAAGGCGGCATACATCTGCCAATCGTTGTGATGAATCCGGAAGTGTCAAGCTTCGAAACCTTGCTAACCTACAACCTCGAACCGGAAATATACAGCCTGGAATTATTAAAACGATATGTCAAAGAAATTGACCTTTTATCCCATAACCCGCACCACGTAGCGAAGCGAAGATCCCGATTTACCGGGACGACAACCCACCCTATCCACATCAAGCTGGACACCGGTATGCACCGGCTTGGATTTCATCCGGATCAATTGTCTGAACTGCTTGATATCTTAAAAAGAAGTCCGGCGATCAGGGTCGCATCTGTTTTTTCTCATTTTGCTGGCAGCGACACCCCAAAGCACGACGATTTCTCCCATGAACAGATCAGGATATTTTCTGAATCCTGCCGAAAGCTGGAACAAGGTCTTGGCTATCATTTTTTACGTCATATCTGCAACTCTGCCGCAGTGATGAGGTTTCCTGAAGCGCATTTCGACATGGTAAGACTGGGGATTGGTCTGTATGGGATCAGCAAGCTTCCTGATACGCAGGAACTGTTACAACATGTCAGCACGTTCAAGTCGGTGATATCACAGATCAAATTTATAGAAAAAGGACAATCGATAGGGTACAACCGCAGGGCTGTCGCAAACAGGGATATGGTTATTGCCATTGTGCCTGTTGGTTATGCCGACGGACTGAGGCGACAACTGGGAAACGGGATTGGCAGCCTTATAGTAGCCGGGCAAAAAAGGCCATTGGTGGGAGATATAAGCATGGATATGTGTGCCCTGGATATCACTGGTATGGAGGCAAAAACCGGTGATGAGGTGGTCATATTTGGGAAAGAACGGTCAGTGAATGAGTTGGCCAGAGATATGAACACCATACCGTACGAGGTGCTGACATCGGTATCGGGGCGTGTGAAACGAGTGTATTATCAAGGGTGACATGTACATGGCTGATCATCATAACGGTTGTATAATGAGTACACATGCTCATCGCATGACATGAAACTTAGTCCGCACGGCCTCTTCATTCGATAAACCAAGATGCAATATATAAATACCATTGTTCAGAGGACTCACATCAAGCCTGTATATAAATTGTGACTCGAAAGAGTCTGACAGTACTTGTCTGCCAGCCAGGCAATAGACCTCCACCCTATTGAAAGTCTCATTGGATTCGAGCCATACATGCTGATATGCAGGATTGGGAAACGCAGAAAAATGCACCTCCTGATTGACTTCTTTGGTCATTCTAACCTGGATGTCAACACCTTCATCTAAAACAACCTCTCTCCCTTGTACCTTTCTGAACCCTGGCCTGCTGATCTCATAAGCATATTCCCCAGGAAACATACTTTCGAATAGATACCGCCCTTTTTCATGCTCAATCCCGTTTAACAGGATTCTGGCATCAGGAATTGGGATGCCTGATAGATTCGTAACCGTGAAATTAATGTCATGATCCGGATAGTATTCAAAGTGATCTGACAGTCTGTTACACCGATTAT
>SKYG01000268.1 GCA_007128045.1 Bacteroidales bacterium
ACCAGTCCTTCAAGAGCGACCACCAGTCCTTCAAGAGCGACTACCAGTCCTTCAAGAGCGACTACCAGTCCTTCAAGGGCAACTACCAGTCCTTCCCGGACAACCACTACAACAGCTCCAAGGTCTGCCAGTCAGCCGAACAGGACGCAGGCAACAACGCCTTCCCGAACAAATGAGGGCTCTGCAGCTCCGGCAAGGACTGTGCAACAGCCTTCACCTGCCAGTAGCAGGTCAGCTGTTCGTAGTACACCGGTACCTGCCAGCAGAGATGCCTCAAAATCTTCTCCATCGGTAAGTACTCAGCCATCCAGATCATCATCTCAGGGTGCAACCAGGGTCAGTTCTCCGAGGGAGAGCAGCCGGCAGTCTACACCGGCTGTAAGCAATGACAGATCAAGCACCCGGGAGAGCAGCAGCCCTGCAAGGACAAGCAGCAGCCGCGCGGAGTGATAGTCTTCCTGTTTTTCGGACGGGACACTGCTCCTTTCCTTTCGTAGTCCTGAAGATTTAGGGTATCTCTCACTTCGCTGGCGCTTTTGTTATGAGCGGGCGTAGTCCTGAAGATGTAGGGTATCTCTCACTGCGCTGTCGCTTCGTTCGAGATATCCTGCATTTTAATGACTCATTCTTTCTGGATGGGACACCCATCTTTCAACAAACACCTGGTGAATAAATTGATAATCATACAGATGCAATTTTAGAAGAAATATAATCCGAAAAACAGGAAACAAGCCAGGTATTTTGTTTTTTTGTTACCCGAGAACCATTTACCTTCTAAAACGCCGGAGTGTTGACTTTATGCTTCCCAGATAGCCGCTCCCAAACAGGTTCAGATGAACCAGGAGTGGGTACAGGTTTGCGACCTCCGTGCCTTCTTCCCAGTTCTTTTCCATTGGATATTCCGCTTCATAGCTTTGGTAAAAGGCAGGGGCAAAGCCGCCAAACAGCTTTGACATGCCCAGATCCATGTATCTGTGTCCGTAATATACGGCAGGATCGACGATGGCTGCGGTACCTCCGGGGCCAATCATGTAATTCCCGCTCCATAGGTCGCCATGAAGCAAGGCTGGGGGCTCTTCCGGGAATATGTCAGGGAGGTGTTGATACAAATCCTGAAAACTTTTTCCCAGCTCCCGGCCCGCATGGCCACTATCGCGGGCCATTCTTAACTGGGCCTCCATTCGCTCAGTGATAAAGAACTCGATCCAGTTTCCGTGTGGTGTGTTTGACTGCGGAAGGCTGCCGATATAATTGGAGTGGTCAAGCCCGAAATAATTCTCTGTATGTTTGTGCAGCTGCGCCATCCCACTTCCGAAGTGATCCCAGAAGTCTCTCTGCATCTGCCCGCCTTCCAGAAACTCCAGTATCAGATAACTGTAATGGTCATCCATACCATGTGCAATAGCTTTTGGAACCATTATCTGACTGGATCTATCCTTACAGTGTTTCCTAAGAAGCTCTAATCCTTTTGCCTCAGCGTCAAACATACCCGGATAGCGCCTGGGGTCGTTGTGTTTCACAAAATACACCCCGGCGTTGGTATCCACCCTATAGCAGTCATTGATGCACCCTCCTCCCACCGGGGATGTCTTTACAATGGTAACCGGAACACCAGATTTCTCTGGTAATACGTTGGTCAATGTCTTTATTAGCGATGCAGGCAGCATAAGAATTATTTTTTAATGGAGTGTCCAACGATAAATGGCTTTTCATCCGGCAGATCAGCCAGAATTACGAAGATATAAAATAGTTTGATACCCAAACATTCCTTCAAGAGAGTTGTTAAACAATGAATATTCATCCCAATTCACCCATAACGACATCTAATATTGAATCTGAATCATCATGAATAGACAAATTGATTTTCCTATGTGGCGCAAAGCCCTCACGGGTATTCCCAGGGTAAAAGATAAATCACAGTGGGATGCGCTGGATCTTATCAGCCGTTGGTTGATATCGACGCGGGCGGCTGTTTTGCTCATGACATTGTTCGCAGCCATCATTGCCGGTATCTATGCACAGCTTGAGGGTAGTTTTGATTGGTTCCGTTTTTTGCTGGTTTCTATCGGGCTGGTTCTTGCGCATGCTACCAACAACATCCTGAATGACCTTGCCGACCACAGACGCGGTGTGGACAAAGACAATGCCTTCCGTACACAATATGGTACACAGCCTGTTGAGCAGGGGCTAATGACCCAGTTCCAGTCGCGCATGATGGCATTGGTTACTGGTTTACTTGGAGTGCTGGCGGGGCTGTACCTAGTACTTAGTTCTTCTAATCCGTTATTAAGTTATTTCCTGATCGCTGGTGTGGTGTTTTTATTTGCTTACAACTGGCCATTGAAGCATATCGGCCTGGGCGAACCCCTGGTGGTGCTGGTTTGGGGGCCAATGATGATCGGAGGAGGCTTTCTTGCAATCACGGGTTATTGGTCGTGGGATGTGGCCATTGCCTCCCTGCCATATGCGTTGGGACCGACAGCCGTGCTTTTTGGCAAGCACATCGACAAGATTCCCTGGGATAAACCCAGGAAGGTGCGCACACTACCCGTGTTGATTGGCCAGCTTGCTGCACGGCGAACCACCCTGGTGCTTCTCGCAGGGCAGTACCTGGTGGTAATCTACCTCATCGCGACGGGCTTTTTCTCGTGGACCCTTCTTCTGGTATTGCTGGCACTACCCTATTACCTGAAGCCGATATGGGGCATATTCAACAAACCAGCACCGGGATCCTGCCCGCCAGACTATCCCCAAGAGGCCTGGCCGCTATGGTTTTCCTCACATGCCTTTGTGCATAACCGTAAATTTGGCGGATTGTTTCTGCTTGGACTCATCGCACAAATGATCTTAGGAGCACTGTAATGAAATATTTTTTTTTGAAAACGCCAGTTTTCATGCGTACTTTTGTAAATCAATACAGTTATATGTTTTAATAGTTTAGTTATGCCAGTCAATATTCCTGATAATTTGCCAGCTATCGATATCCTGAAAGAAGAGAATATCTTTATCATGGAGAAGAACAGGGCCATGCATCAAGATATCAGGCCATTACGAATTGCCTTGTGCAACCTGATGCCCCTGAAGATCATTACAGAAACCGATTTCATCCGCTTGCTGTCGAACAGCCCCTTGCAAATTGAGCTTGACTTTTTTTACATGGATAAGCACGACTCAAAGAATACGTCTAAGGAGCATCTGAATATCTTTTACAAAACCTTTGATCAGATAAAGAACAATCGTTACGACGGGCTGATCATCACTGGTGCACCCGTGGAGCATCTGCGGTTCGAGCAGGTGGATTACTGGGATGACCTGATAAGGGTTATGGCCTGGAGTAAGACAAATGTAACCAATACCATGCATGTATGCTGGGGCGCTCAGGCTGGATTGTACTATCATTATGGTATTGATAAATATCCGCTTCCCAAAAAGTTGTTCGGGGTGTATGAACACCAGGTTACCGATAAAAAAATGCCGCTTTTCAGGGGTTTCGATGATATATTTCTGGTGCCGCATTCCAGGTACACCGAAACCCGGCTGAAGGATATCGTTGAGCATCCTTTGCTGATGCCTGCTGTCGTATCAGAAAAGGCCGGTGTTCATGTGGTCATATCTCAGGATAACAAGCAGATATTTGTTACAGGGCACTTCGAATACAATCCTGAAACATTGAAAACAGAGTATTTACGTGATAAAGCCAAGGGTCTTAACACGGACCTGCCCGAGAATTATTTTCCCAATAATGACCCGGATGCTCCTCCATTGCAACTATGGCTGGCCAATGCCAACCTGTTTTATATTAACTGGCTGAATTATTATGTCTACCAGGAAACCCCATACGAATGGGTCTGAAACATTGCATTCAATGATAATCCCATTTGATCCCTGCACAGATGATATGTTGAAGCTTGCCCTTGCCGAGGATATTGGTACTGGCGACATCACCACGAATACCGTGGTGCCAGCAACAAACACCATCCACGGAAGTGTGATCGCTAAAGAAGCTGGCATTGTTTGTGGGCTGGATGTTTTTACGAGGGTGTTTTTTTTGTTGGATAGGGATGTCAGGGTATCACCAAAAATTGCCGATGGTGATACCGTTATGGCTGGTACCCTGATCGCAGAAATAGATGGTCCAGCCAGGCCTGTACTTACCGGCGAACGTGTGGCACTGAACTACCTTCAAAGATTGTCTGGTATCGCAACAAAAACCAATAAACTGGTCAGGATGCTTGCCGGAACGAACACGAAGGTCCTCGATACCAGAAAAACCAGTCCCGGACTCAGGGTACTTGAGAAGTATGCAGTAAAAACGGGTGGTGGATCTAACCACCGCATGAACCTTGCAGACGGCATTCTGATAAAAGACAACCACATCAAAGCCGCAGGAAGCATAGAAAAGGCTGTAGCTGCTGCCAGAGCAAATTCCCCTGCCACCCTGAAAGTTGAAGTGGAGGTTGAAAGCATCGAACAGGTGAAAGAGGCACTGAACGCCAATGCCGACATCATCATGCTGGATAATATGTCTGTCG
>SKYG01000010.1 GCA_007128045.1 Bacteroidales bacterium
GTCGCTCTTGAAGGACTGGTGGTCGCTCTTGAAGGACTGGTAGTCGCTCTTGAAGGACTGGTAGTCGCTCTTGAAGGACTGGTTGTCTCATCCCTTACAGTGCCCCTTGATGGGGTATCAGGGGTGGCTTTTGTCGCATTCGACGGTGGAGTAGCTGCATTGCTTCTTGAAGGTGTTGGTGCAGCAGTTTGGTTCCTGTCGCGGGCAACATTTGTGTTCGGCCTTGTTGAAGCAGCAGAACGTGGACTATTCACAGTCGATGTATTATTGGTATCGGTCGATCTGGAGACCCTGGTGTTTGTTCCGGGTGAAGCAGATGACCGTGTTACAGATTCTGTTGATTTATCATTACTCGCACTGGAAGGCACCCTGGTACCCACGGCCCTTCTTTGAGAGTAATACACCTCACCCTCACTGCGTTTTTCGGGACGGCTGTATGTGTTCTTGTACGTACCTTTATTAACATTTACAACTACAGTGGGAGAATAGTTTCGTATGCGGGTATAGTATACTGTTTGGTAGGTTACACTGCGCGGACTGTGCCAGGTGCGGTAATAGGTTGCATAGTGCGGTGTCCATCTGGAATGATACCCATAATAAAAGTGCCAGTAGTGAGGTGTCCAGGGAGTCCAGTATGCCGGGGTATATCCCCAATACCAGGCTGAACGCCATGGCCTGTAGGAAGGCCTTGACACATAGACAATCACAGGCCATCTGGCCACATCATAATAGGTGGTTCTGACAACCGTAACATTCTTGGGAGCAGCAGCCTGTTGCTGTACCACATTGCCTCGGTATCCGGGATTCTGACGCTCGGCATAATTTGGTTCTATGATATAATTTGGTCCATATAAAGCCTCATCACCAATCAGCTGCACCTGAACGGAACCATTACGGAACCTTTCAACGGTGAACACAGCCACATCCTGAAACTCATAGCGGTTCAAAGCAACACGCAACACGATATTGTGAACATTGCCTTCCACATAATCATGAACCATGATGTAATCAACAAAGTTATCGCCATTCAGGTCGAGGTTGTTGATCATGGATTCAGGGTCATTAAGGCTTTTTTCAAACGCTTCCAATGTTTCAGACTCCTGAAACAGGTTCATGACAGCAAACAGGTTCAGGTTGTCGCCCGGCAAACCTAGAAATTCTTCCGGATGATTTTGAGCTGTCAACACATTGGCTCCTATCAGAAGAAACGCTAAAACGGAGGTGAAGAAAAACTTTTTCATGGCTGTATGTATTAAGGGTTAATACGTCTTTGCCATTTACAGTTCAAAAGTTGTGCCAAAGATTAAATACATCTAAATGAAACCGCGCACAATCACCAATGGAGTGTTCGAATCTCCACTGCCAGACACCAGGTCGGCCAATGATGACACCAGATTTTCAATTTTTCTGGGAGTAGTACCCTGAGCGCTGAAGCCTTCCTTTGCCTGCTTTTCAGCAAACTTCTTTCCCTCCAGCTCAATGATTCCGGCAATTTCTTCTTTCGATTTGCCTTCATTATACAGTTTCTGCATCAGATACTTGGTCTTCACGCCAATTCTGTTTCTGTCTTTAATACCTCTGGTGCAACCAAAACATGAAACCGGATCTGCCAGTTCATAAATGCCTGATTCAGGATCCTTATACGCACCATCGCCATATATAAGCACCTCAACGTCCTTGCCGAACACATTAAAAATCATTGTTCTGATCTCTTCACAGACCTCATCTGATTTTCTGGGCATCAGTTTTAACTGTTCTTTAACAGGGTCCAACAGGTTTGACCCTAACAGCCCATATTCCGAATACACTGTCTGCTGAGCATCAGAACAGATATCCTGCAATGTTATTACGTTATGACAGGCATTTTCTTTAACATCCTCAAGGGTTTCATGACGCGCATGAACATTGCAAACGATGATCGCATCCGGATTCTTATCAGTCATAAAGTTCACAGAGTTGGCAAGAAATAGTTCAACACCGGATGCATGTTCCATTACAATGGTCTGATAAAAGTCAATATAATCCATGCCCGTTTCCGGATGTAAGAGCCGGTCAGATCCAAGGTCCTCAACAGTGAGGATATCATGGGATGTTTTCCCAATCTTTCTTATGGTTTCCCTGGTAATAACCGGGTTGCCCTGCTCATCAGAAGGGAAACCCAGCTGAATGATCACTTTTCCCCTGGGTACTGCCTTCGCGATGGCTTTCAACATCATAGAAAAGCGATTCCTTGAAAGAATCGGATACAGGATACCTATTACTGAATCGTCCTGAAGATGAAGCTTTGATCTGATCTCCTGTGATACATCCTCCAGCGTCACGATGTTATGCTGTGTGATGGCCACTACAGACTCCGTAATACACAAAATGTCCTGATCACGAATAATATCAGGATGTCTATCAATGGTCTTTTTGATTACTTCTACGATGTGATCATCGGCAGTTATAATACCGGTCTTAACGCCAAAGGCAACCACGCCCATATTTTTCTCAGGCAAATACATGGTAATAGATTGTTGAGTTGTTGAATTATTGTAGGGACAGGACTGGGCCTGTCCGGATGAATTGTTGAGTTGTTTATTGATGAATGCAAAGAAAAGAAAATAAATTTTATTTTCACTCATAAAAAAAAGCAATGGACAATACATTTATTAGTATATTTGCGACTTTTAAACATCTGTTTATGATGTAATTATTTTTTCATTTCACCCCCGCACATTATGATGTTCCGGGGTCAACAAACGAGCGTACCTACCTTAAACAACAATTTATGAGTGATATCATAAAAACAAAAAACCTGGCCTTGCTGTATCGTGAAGCAGCAGAAAGGTATGCATCACTTCCTGCCTTTGCCACCAGGAGAAGTGAGCTTGTCTGGCATCCTGTCACATACCGTGAAGTATATGAACAAGGATTAGATCTTGCTACTGGGTTAATAGACCTCGGCGTAAAAGCACGTGATCATGTTGGCCTGTTTGGCGACAATCGCTATGAGTGGATACTTGCTGATTATGGGGTAGTTCTTGCCGGTGCGGCTGATGTGCCGCGAGGAAGGGATGTAACAGATGCCGAATTGCTATACATAATAGAGCATGCCGGGATTGAAGTGACGTTTGTCGAAACGGCAGATATGATGGATAAGGTACTCCGGTTAAAGCCACAGCTACCGGCTTTACGAGAGATCATCCTGCTCGACCCGAAAGCCAAACCACGTGACGGGGTAAAAAGGATCAAGGATGTACGTATTGCAGGTGCCTGTCTGCGGCGGGAAGGCGATAAGCGGGGGGAAGAACGCATTGCCGGCATACAAAGCGACGACCTGTTCACTCTCATATATACATCCGGAACAACCGGTCAGCCGAAAGGGGTGATGCTTACACACGCGAATATGGCTTCACAGATCAGGAACCTGCCGGCGGTGCATAACTGCACAGATCGGGTATTGTCTGTCCTTCCTATCTGGCATATTTTTGAGCGTGTCATAGAGATGTACACCATCAGTTTTGGTGGATGTACCTATTACTCCAGTATACAAACGCTGGGTGATGACATGAAAAATGTGGAGCCAACATTTATGGCCTCAGCACCCCGGTTATGGGAAAAATTGCATGAACGTATTTTACAGGGGATCAAAGACTCACATCCGGTCAGGCAAATATTGTTCCATATCGCCTATTTTCTGGCGAAGCAATACAAGGGTTCTGAAGCTTTTATCACTGGCAAATACCTGAAAATACATCCGGAACCAATATGGAAACGTGTCTTGCTGATGCCTGTTCATTTAATTCGTTGGCTGTTGGTGCTCCCATGGTTTGGCTTCTTCAATGCAGCCGTATTGGAACGGATACGTCTTGGAGCGGGCGGATCACTGAGAAACACCATCTCCGGTGGCGGAGCATTGCCCATACATATAGATAAGTTCTTCAACAATGTAGGTATTCCTGTTCTTGAAGGCTATGGTATGACAGAGACCTCACCTGTTATCTCTGTCCGCCCAGTCGACAATCTGGTACCAGGTACGGTTGGCCCGCCCATTGCAGAGACCAGGCTTCGCATTGTAGACCCTGAAACTGGCGAGATACTGTACCCGGATTCAAGCCTTGCTGATGAAGGCCGGTCGAAACGTGGAGAGATATGGGTACGCGGTCCGCAAGTGATGAAAGGGTATTACAAAGACCCGGAGTTAACCAGCCAGACCCTGCACAACGGGTGGCTTCGCACGGGTGATCTGGGCATGATCACACACAACGACTGTTTGAAAATACTTGGGCGGAGCAAGGCGACTATTGTCCTGTCGAGTGGGGAGAATGTAGAACCTGAGCCTATAGAGATGCACCTGCAACAAAGCCGGCTTATTGACTATTGCATGCTTGTAGGACAAGACAAAAAGTATCTGGGGGCACTGATTGTACCAGGGCTGGAAGGGTTTCGGGAGAATGGGTTTACAGAAGAATCTGTTGAAGAGCTGACCAGGAACCCTGAGGCATATACACTTCTCAGGAAAGA
>SKYG01000130.1 GCA_007128045.1 Bacteroidales bacterium
ATTCATTCAAAGATCGATTACCGCATTAACAAACGTCACAAAATTGACCTGTATAACGCACTAATCTCATTAACAGATATTCAGGCACGTTCACGAATTGACACCAATTTGCGAATCGGGCGTGGGCAGGGACCGGGCACAGGACGTTTGGCTGAACGCGACAGGGCACAAATGCGTACACAACAAATCTTTAACTCTACCCTGCAGGGGAATCACGAGGTATTCAATAATGTTGGTATTGACTGGTCGGCCGTATACTCACGAGCAACCAATGAAGAGCCTGATATGGCTGAAGTTATTAGGAGATCAGGCACATCCAGAAACGGACAAAATGAGATCGTAAAAGAGATCGATTTGCTTGATCGCGACCTGACACGCCGCTGGGTCAACAACTCTGATCAGGACCTTGCTGGCTATCTCAATATTACCTACTACCACCAGCTTGGCTCCATGAATGCAGAATATTCTGTGGGCGGGATGTACCGGAATAAAAACCGAACCAATTTCTATGATCAATACCTGTTCCGCGCCTCACCCATTTACCAGGAATGGCTTGGTGATATTTTTGACCATTCCTGGAACCTGTTTAATACCCAGGGAACACCTACCGACCCACTGAATTACGAATCTTACGAAAATGTATTGGGATACTATGCACAGGCCAAAGTCGATATTTCAAGGCTTCAGATTCTGGGCGGCCTCAGGGTGGAGAATACTGATTTTGGATGGGAAAGCAATGCCCCGCCCCAGGTGCAGGGCAGGGTTGGTTCCATCACATACCGTGATTTTCTCCCCAGTATCCATTTGAAATATATGCCGGCAACAACCATCAATGTCAGAACGTCATATTTCCGCTCGCTGAGCCGTCCAAACTTCTATGAAGTCATCCCATATGAAATCAACGAAGATGACTACCGGGAGCGGGGCAATCCATTTTTGCAACGAACCACAGCCGACAATTTCGACGTTCGTTTGGAATATTTTCCATCACAATTAGACCAGGTGTTGATAGGCGCATTCTATAAAACAATTGTTGACCCTATCGAAAGTGCATTGCAGATCTCGGGACAAGCCATTTTTCTACAGCCAAACAATTTTGGAACGGCAAACAATATGGGCGCAGAGATTGACATTACCAAATACTTCAGAAGGTTTGGCATCAGGGCATTTTACAACTTTACCGATTCCAGAATTACCACCACCAAGATATTCCGCTTCCGCGATGATCAAGGGCAGCTGACATCCCGCGAAGAAGACCAGACCAGACCGCTGCAAGGCCAGTCGCGACATATCAGCAATGTTTCACTGCTGTACAAACATCAGGAGAAAAAATTTGATGTTCAATTGGCCATGGTATATACCGGCCGTAGAATTATCAGCGTTTCGCCTTACCTCGATAATGATATCTGGCAGCGGGGTTTCACACAGCTTGATCTCTCCGTGGAAAAAGGATTTGGTTCCCAGTTTAAAGCCTTCATTAAAGTCAACAACCTGCTTAATACGCCGATGCGTGCTGATATACTGCTCCCCAACACCTTTAACCAGGAACAGGTACCCTATCTTGATGTTACCGACAACTTATTGGTAAGAGAAGATTATTACAAAATAAATGCATCAATCGGTTTAAAATTCAACTTATAATTATTATTAATCAAACCTTTTTTAATCAACAAACCTTTTTTAAAATGAAAACTAGAAATTTAGCTTACTTATTAATACTTTTCTTCGTGGGATTTATTGCATGTGACAAGGAAGAATCAAAAGTAGATATTGATGATCCTGATCCAGATGGCATCACGACCATTACAGATCAAACCACTGAACTATCAGGACCGATGCGTGGCACCTTAAAAGCCGGCAGAACCTACACCGTTATTGGCGACCTGATCATTCCTGAAAATGAAGAAATCGTTGCGGAAGCTGGCGTACAAATCATTTTCCAGGTACCTGCCGATGGTATCGGTTATGAAATCACCAATAATGGGTCATTTATCAGCCTTGGAACCCAGCAAAATCCCAACCTGCTATCTGTTCCTGAAAACATGCGCACCGACGCAAATATTTTTGCCGGACTGTGGGGCGGCATCCAATGTTCTGACAAAGCCAAAGCAGTGGTGCTGAAATGGACCCGCATGGAATATACTGGCGGAGAAGGTGGTCCGGGAACACCCCGTGCAGGACGTATCAGGTACGGTATCTGGACACTCAGCGATCAGACAGAAGTAGTAATAGAAGACAGCTGGTTTTACGGGTCCAAAGATGATTTCTTCAGGCCAGTAGGTGGAAAACTGCACATTGTACGCAACACGTTTGAACTTATGGGAGAGGATGGAGGAGATATCATCAATGTAAAAGGAGGAACCGTAGGCAATATTGCTTATAATGTAGTGATCGGCGCTGCCACCAATGCCTTCAAACCCTCTGACGATGGAGAGAGCACCATTCAGTCGAATATCGGGATATTCAACAACACCATCATCAATAGCGGTCACCGCAGGGCCGGACTTAACCGCGGTTCCAACATCAACTTCGAGAATGGTGCAAGAGGTTTTGCCTACAACAATATACTGGTAAACAACAAAAACGGTATCCGTGTGCTTCACGATGCCGATATTGCCAACATAAGCTATGATTACAACCTGTATTATGCACACAACCAACAGTTCCTGGGTCAGATTCCACCGGAAGATTCTGCCAGTGAGATCAGGCCTAATGACATTGTGGGCAGCAACCCCGGCGATAACAACCCCATGTTCGTGAACTATGACGTCACACAGTTTACCCTTGAACAATACCTCGCAGGTGAAAACCAGCCAATAGTCATGAACCGCATGACAAATGGCGCAAGCACTTACAACCTGAGGTTGGCGCAAGGTTCTCCTGCTATCGGTGCGGGTACGACCAGCATCACCCAGGTACCCATCACTTGGGTGCATCTGACTGGAAATCGCGGGCCAAGTGCCGTATCACCAAGCACAGACCTTGGAGCTTATCCAACGAATGGTACGGGAAACAAGCATAATTAAAAGTTTCTCCCAGTATAAGAAAACCTCCGGCTACAACATGGCCGGAGGTTTGTTTTCTTATATCATTTAACTTGCATATCCAAAGGCACTTATTCCAATGAAAAATACCTTTATTTTTAAAAGCCAGCCAACCATCTAATCCATGAGAACCCTATTTCCAATTGTAATTATTGTACTTTTTTTTTCATGTAACAATAAACATGCAAAAAACCTCACCCAAAACTCCACACACGATTTTCTTAGAGATTTCCCGGCATATACAACTGACAGTCTCGTACATATTGTGGTGGAAATACCTGCCGGATGCAATCAAAAGTGGGAGGTAAACAAGATTACCGGATATATGGAATGGGAACCACGTGGTGAAGACTCTCTGAGGGTTATAAAATACCTGCCCTACCCAGCCAATTATGGCATGATACCTTCTACCTGGCTGCCAGAACACGAAGGTGGCGATAATGACCCCCTGGATGTCTTTTTACTCGGACAAGCAGTTGAAAGAGGCAGCGTCGTACCCGCCAGGATCATAGGCGTGATCAGAATGCTGGATAAAGGCCTGCAGGACGATAAACTCATTGCTGTGACAACCAAAGATTGGTTCTATGACATACATGATATTCAGCAATTGAATGAGCAATATCCCGGGATAATAGAGATATTGACCACCTGGCTGTTGCACTATAAAGGCTCTGAATCAATCAAAATTCAGGATATTGAAAGTGCATCCACGGCAAAGCAAATCTTACACAAGGCCATCAACGCCTACAATAGCCGTGATGGAATCATTCACTAACCCAAATTCTATTGTAGCAGGTATTGATGCCGGTATGATCTCTAAAATGACATATATCATCTCGACTGAGACAAGACAAGGCATGCCTTGTCTCTACTTCTTTCGGCCTTCGACCTTCGACATTCATTTGTGGGCGAAAGATTTTTCGCCCCTACAAATACGTCTATGAATCTTTCGGCCTTCGACATTCGACATTCGACCTTCAGACTTTCTGTCGTCTACTCAAACAACTTCATATGCAGGTAGGTATACCCCAATGCCGATGACATGGCCCGCTGTTCATTGGTAGAGGCACCGGCATGGCCACCTTCCATATTCTCATAATAATATACCGGGTACCCCATGTCGAGCATCTTTGCAACCATCTTCCGGGCATGTCCGGGGTGCACTCTGTCGTCGCGTGTAGAGGTGGTAAAAAACACCAGCGGATAATTCTGGTTCTCCTTCAGGTTGTGATAAGGAGAATATTTCCTTATATACTCCCATTCCTCCGGGATGTCGGGATTGCCATATTCTCCCATCCAGCTGGCACCAGCCAACAATTTGTTGTAGCGCTGCATGTCGAGCAGCGGCACCTGGCAAACAACCGCATTGTAAAGTTCCGGACGCTGGGTAAAGGCCACGCCAACGAGCAATCCGCCATTGCTACCACCCTGTATGCCAATTCGTCGGCCCGAAGTGATGCCTCTGTCGATCAGGTCTTCCGCCACTGCATGGAAGTCGTCGAACACCCGCTGCCGGTTCTCTTTCAATCCAGCCTGATGCCAGGCAGGGCCAAACTCTCCACCACCGCGAATATTGGCCAGCACGTATACCCCACCCTGTTCCAGCCACGAGTTACCTACAATGGCTGAATAAAAAGGCAAACGAGACACTTCAAAGCCACCATAAGCAGCAAGCAAGGTGGGGTTGTTGCCATCTAACCGCATATTCTCCTTTCCAACTACAAAGTAGGGGATCATCGTCCCATCAGCAGATCGAACCTCGTGTTGCCACACCTTCAAACCAGCACTTTCAAAATAGGCAGGTGTGGATTGAACCAGCCGGTAGCTGTCGGCTGCTGCATCGGCATAATAGAGCGACGAGGGTGTCAGGAAGTTCTGGTAATAAAAGAAAAAATGATCCGATGTATCGTCGGTCGATCCGACGCTGACACTTCCCATAGCGGGAACGTCCAGTTGGAAGCCATGCCAGCGACCATTTTCAAAGGTATAACGATACAACTCACTTACGACATTGGTCAATTTGGATACCAGCAACGTGCCCTGGGTAGAGCTCACCGACGCAATGCTCGAACGCTCACCGGGCTCAGTGATCAGCAGGGCATCATTACGGCCATCCAGCACCGCACCATAATTAAGGCTCACCAATGATCCCTGTTTGAACATCTTACCGCCCAGCTCCCAGTTACTTTTCAGGTCTACAACAAGCTGCCCATCCATGATATCAACGATACGGGCATCGGCAGGCATGTCGACCTTAATGAGCTGATCACCCTCGAGCAAATAATACTCGAAACTAAAAAAGTCAATGCTTCTGATCACAAAGGCATATCTCCTCCCCGGTTTGTTTAAAACCCCACCAGAAACAATCACATCTGATAATTCTCCCTCAAACAGCAGGGGAGCATCCTCCATGGCCACACCTCGTTTCCAGCGTTTCACCTGACGAGGATAACCCGATGTAGTCAGGGTGCCCTCGCCAAAGTCAGAGCTGACCAGCAGGGTGTTCCTGTCGTACCAGCTAACACCTCCCTTCGACTCGGAGATAAAAAAACCATCATCGACAAAAGTCCTGGAGTTCACGTTGAACTCCCTCACCTCTGTAGCATCGGCACCACCTCTCGACAGATAAACCAAAAATAGGTCATAGTCAGGATACAGTCCTGTAGCCCCTTTGAAGACCCACCGCACGTCATCCTGATCCGACAGCTTATCGATATCGAGCAGTATCTCCCACTCAGGATTACCGGCCAGGTAGCTTTCCTTTGTTGTCCGGCGCCAGATACCACGCACATGGGTAGCGTCCTGCCAGAAGTTATAGATATGATCACCCAAAATGGAAGGGGCCACGATCCGGTCGCTGGAGTTCAGCACAGCCAGGTTCTTTTCAAAAAATGTTTGATACATAGGATGGCCCTTCAATATGGCCAGGCTCTGGTTGTTTTGCTGCTCCACCCAAGAAAGGGCCTCTTTTCCTTCAACTTCCTCAAGCCAAAGGTAAGGGTCTTCGGCGTATGCGGTTGATATACCTGATAGAATCATCATCAATGCAAATAAATAGTTTCTTGTGTTCATTGTTTCTTGTTTTAATGGTTGAACAAATAAAGAATCACAAAAATATTGAATTCTTTTATCCAATCAACAACCAAGCTCCTTACATGCAATATAGGCCATCAACCCCATCCCTATCTCAAGAGCATTTTCATCAACATCAAATGTTGGGGTATGCAGGTTTGAACCAGTTCCTTTATCCGGACTGCTGACGCCAAGTCTGTAAAAGCAGGCGGGGAGTTTCTGCGAGAAAAAAGCAAAATCTTCGGCAGTCATAGCCAGATCCAATTCTTCGACGTTTTCATTACCAAGGTAATCAGAAGCATACTGTCTGAATGCATCAGCCAGCTTATCGTCATTTACAAGAAACGGATAACCCTTTTCAATATACACGTCACAGTCGCCTCCCATACCCTTAGCAATGCCTATAGCCATATCGGTAATCTGCTGTAACGCTTCCGCACGCCACTTTTCGTTAAAAGTGCGAAAGGTACCTTCGATCTTTACCTCATTTGGGATAATATTGGTACGCCCCAATCCTGCTATCTTTCCGAAGCTGAGCACCGACGGTATAGAGGCTTTGGCAGAGCGACTAACGATAGTTTGCAAAGCCACCACAATATGTGATGCGATCACGATGGGGTCAACATTCAGGTGGGGAGTGGCAGCATGCCCGCCTTTTCCTTTCACGGTAAGATAAATCTCATCGGCAGAAGCCATATATTTCCCGCTTCGTACGCCAACCTTTCCAACCGGAAGGGGTACGAATACATGCTGACCAAATATCGACTCCGGTGCAGGGTTCTGTAGCACTCCTTCATCAATCATCAGCTTTGCACCTCCTGGCGCCGTCTCCTCAGAAGGTTGAAAGATCAGCTTTACCGTACCACCCCAGTAGTCGCGCAACTCATTCAAAATCCTCGTTGCACCCAGCAAGCACGACATATGAACATCATGTCCGCAAGCATGCATCACCCCAGGATTCAGTGATTTATAAGAAACATCATTTGCCTCATCAATAGGTAATGCATCCATATCTGCCCGTAAAGCTACCACCTTCCCTCTGCCTTTGTTTCCAGGTATCAAAGCCACTATACCCGTACCGGCAATACCTCTCTCATAAGCAATGCCCATGGCATCAAGCTGCTGTGCAATAAACTCAGATGTCTCATGCTCCTGCATGGACAATTCCGGATGGGCATGCAAATGCCTTCTTATTTCCACAATATCCTCAAAATAGATTCTTGATAATTCCCTGATCTTTGCAATTAAATCCATAATTCCTGTTTTTTTGATCAACAGCAAAATTACTTTTTTTTCACTTTATTTATTACATTTGAGGGCTACTAACCCCTAATATAGACAATGAAAATTAAAACCCTATCCTTTAACGCCTTTCAGGTGAACACCTACATTCTTTTTGACGACACCAACGAATGCGTGATCATTGATCCCGCATGCTACGAACCCCAGGAAGAGGAAGAGCTTTTCAGATTCATTGAGGAAAAAGAACTGCTTCCCGTTGCCCTGCTTTTAACACATGGCCATGTAGACCACATCCTTGGCTGTAAAGCTGTTGCAACCAAGTATGCATTGAAACCACTAATGCATCATGATGCACTGCCCTTTATTGAAAAAAGTCAGGAGCAAGGTATGATGTTTGGCTTTAGTGTTGAAAAACCTGACATTTCTGATGAATTTCTCACGGAGGGTGACACCATCAAATTTGGTCATCAAACACTTCAAACTATACTGGCTCCGGGCCACGCTGATGGCAGTCTTTGCTTTTATAACGAGCCACAGAAGGTCTTGGTCTCAGGCGATGTGTTGTTTCAGGGAAGCATCGGCCGCACCGACCTGCCAACGGGCGATTACAATACCCTCATATCAGCTATTACTGACAAACTGATGGTACTTCCAGATGATGTAAAGGTGTTTCCCGGACACGGGCCATCGACCACCATCGGATTTGAAAAGGAGAATAACCCTTTTCTGTAAGCGGGTTGCCAATTGCATAGCACCCGTCATCTCGAACGAAGTGAGAGATACCCTACAGATCGAGGATTACCAGGTTACCAGGTTATCAGGTTACCAGGTTGGGCCCTTCGACTCTCGCTCAGCGCTATCTTACGGGTTGCGGACTTTTGACTGTTCCACAATTTGCTGTATGTCTATTTTGTTCATGCAATCGAAATGCCCTTTGGGACAGCTATTGTAACCGATTTTAGAACAGGGGCGACATGAAAGGCCTTCTACTTCCACTATCTTCGAACGATGGGTTTGTCCGGGCATATAGGGGTACATGCCAAATGCCGGAACTGTGTTTCCCCAGATGCTGATAACGGGTTTGTTGAATGCAGCCGCAATATGCATCATACCGGTATCATGGGTGATTACCTTTGCGGCCATGCTCAACACAAAGGCTGTCTGATCCAGCGTTAACTTACCACATGCGTTAAATACTTTGTCAGCGCAGGCAGTAGCAATGATATCGCCATTGTCAGCATCCTCCATCCCACCCAAAAGGATAACCTGCTTGTCAAGTCCCTGGCATATGTCGATGATTTTCTCGTTTGGCAGGCGCTTGGTAGCATGTTTTCCACCAATACCGAAAGCAATATAGTCTTTTATAAATGGCGAAGGTATACTTTCAGGCATTATCTGAGATTCCGGTGTAAGGAAATAATCCAACCCCTTCTCATCATTAACAACCCCGAGAAATGCTGCAGCTTTAAGATAACGGTCAACGATATGAGTGTCTGGCAACCGATTTATTTTGAATCTCGTAAGCAACCATTTTTCAGTATTTAATTTCTTAAACGACCGGTATGGCTTGCCAAGCATCAACTTAATCAGCAAAGACCTTTGATTGTTATGCAAATCGATTACATAGTCGAATTTCTCATTGCGCAAGCGCCTGATCAGGTTCCACAACCCCCGGTCATCGAGGGTATGAACCATATCAACGTAAGGGTTTTTCGTAAGCAGACCGGCAAAAGCCACTTTTGTAGCATAGTGTATCTCGGCATTGAGACCATCCACGTTCTTCAGACACCTGACCACAGGTGTGGTCAGCACGATATCGCCAATAGAGCTGAAACGAATGATTAAAACTTTCATATTGTGGGCTAAGGGTTGCGGGTTGTGGGTTGTTGCGGGTTAAAACAAATCAACAAATCAACAAATCAACTTTCTATCATATTTCCCCGAAATCTACTACCAGAGGCTGGTCGTTTAAGAAATCATAGAGTGTTATCCTTCTTATTTCATAAAAGCCACGCCAGTAGTTTCTCATGGCAGCCAGATAACGTTGTTTGGAGCGGTCTTTTTCTTCGATAGCCAGATTCAGTTCTATAATATCTATTCGTCCGATCAAAAAACGTTCACGGGTCACCTCATATCTTTTTTCTGCGATGATGTCGGCCTTCTGGGCGATCTCGAGCTGGCTTTTCAGCATATTAAATTCCATGACGCGGAGAAACACCTCTTGTTCAAAGTCGACAAAAGCTTGATTTACTGTGGCATTCACCAGCTCACGGTTCGACTCAGCCATTCTGACCCTGCCTCGTGACACACCCCAGTCGAGAATGGGTATCTGCACACCTATGGTAAGCTGTTGCTGGTCGAGCGGATCACGATAGACTCCGGGCAGGTCGTCGGCAGTTTGGGTCAAGCCATATACGGCAAACAGGTTGGCGTTAAAGCGGGCGTCAGCTTTCGCGCGACTTACCTCGCTTTCGGCCTGAATAAGCTGACGTTGCTGGGCAATGATGTCGGCCCTGTTGCGTCTGGCCTCGACCAGTGCAGCATTTACATCTACCTGTAGATCATGTACATCAAAGGGAGGAATCAGCTCGATGGCATCAACACCTTCAAGAGCCAGAAAAGAACGAAACCGAAACAAGGCAGCTTCATAGTCGATCAATGATTGATCGAGTGTGGCTTCAGAATTTAACAGGTTGAGCTCCATCTGCAACAACTCATTTTCTGCTATACGTCCAAGAGAATAACGCCCTTCCGCAATGCGGTACAGGGTATCATTACTGGCCTGATTGAGGCGGTTGATTTCGATATTCATTTGCGCCAGCAGCAAATCAAAGAACATCGTTGTTGCACGGATTGAGATATTTTCCAGGTTCTCAACATATTGTTTTTGGGCTTCCTGATAGCGCAAAGGTTCTATCTGGCGTTCCCACTTAAATGGGTTATATGCGAATATGGGCTGTCTAAACCCAATATTTATAGGCGTTGACAAAAAAGAGGCAACCGTTTCATCATCCCTTATCAGGTCGATTCGCTGAAGGCCAGAACTGACAAACAGCTGCCCACCAGTGGGGAAGATGGTCTGGCTAAGAGACAAGTTGCCGGAAGATGTCGCCAGGCTTCTTCTGATAAAGATGTCGGATCCATCGGGTAATGTTATAGGAGATATGGTACGGGTTAGATTTGGGATGGTAGCGTCAAACCTCAGGTTGGGAAGATAGCCGGCCTGAAAGCTACGGTGCTGCCAGTAGCTGCCACGAAAACGGTGACGGGCCACCAATGCATCAGGAGACGTTTCACGGGCCAGGCGAATCACATCATCCAGTGAAAAATATTGCCTGGCAGGTTGACTAGACAGCAGCCTGGCAGGAATAAGAAACATACAGCATACCCCCAGAATAAAACCAATTCTTTTTATTTGACTTGAAACTTCTGGTTTACTTACAGGAATCGTATTCGCAAACATAATTTAAACTTAAATTTTACTTCTTTATCGACATTCCTTACTACCGGTCTGCGCTCTTATGAGCACCTCTCGACAAAAACAGTGCCTCAAAATGTCGCACAATGTAATAAAAAATGGCAGATTTATTGATGTTTTGTTCTGACAACCGCTGCTGCAATGCTGATCGCGATCTCCTCAACCGTTTGACTTCCAATGTTAATACCCATCGGGGAATCCACCTTTGCAAGCTGCTCCTCAGTGGCACCGCCTTGTTGTAAGGCTTCAAATATCTTTCTCACTTTGCTTTTACTGCCTATCATCCCAAGATATTTTAAAGACAAGGGAAGCATCTGACGAAGAATCTTCTGATCTGCGTCATGGGAAACGGTCATGATAGCAACATAGCTGTGTTCGCCAGACTCCACAAGCTTAGCTGCCTGGTTGTAGTCAATAATTTCTTTTTTATGCGCATACATATTGCTCTCCATTGTGTTAAGGCCTTGCCGGTTATCATAAACTACCACTTTAAAATCGAGCATCCGCATCACCTGGCTCAAAGGCAGGCTTAAATGACCTCCTCCGAAGATGTAACACACAGGTTTCTTCCCGATAGATTCACTATAAAACCATTCATCGTCAGATTGCATCTCCCAATTAATGGTATGTTGCTCCGCTGATTCAGGGTCGAAACCTACAAACCCAGGTTGCAACTCGAGTGTTCCAGCTTCACCAGTTTCATAGGCATTGACAATGGCATCCACAATCTCCAGGTGTACCCTCTCCAGAGGATATAACAGGTTTACCTGCAGGCCTGAACATAATAGTCCAGAGCGGTCTTTTTCGGCGTTTGGATTGTGTACCTGCCGAACAACCAATGGCTCTATATCCTCCTGCTTTAATATATCCCGTGCCATATTTACCATATTGTATTCCATCACACCTCCGCCAACAGAACCCAATAGGCCTCCCCGGCCCGATACGGCCATCTTGAAGCCACGCTTACCAGGGGTGCTGCCTTTTAAATCAACAACCACCATCAGCATCACCTTTTCCCCCTCCTGCAACTCTCTTTGAATAAATTTCCAAACGTCCATAATAGTATCTTTGAATGACTTTACAACATCTGACATCGCTCTGTAAAAGCATGACTATTGAGACTCTCAGGCCTTCAGACCTTTGGACTTTCCGACTTTCAGACCTTCAGACTTTCAGACTTATTTACAAAATATCAACACATAAAAACAAAGGTATTTATTTCATCGCATTTCACGAAAATTCCTTTTTATAAAAACCCATCAGCAAACCAGAATGAATCAAAAGAAATACCATATCTTTATCATTCAAATCACAACCCACAACCCGGCAACACTCTCGACCATCATGGGATATCTCACTTCGTTCGAGACAGGCCCGCAACCCATAACCCACAACCCATGAAAACCATCTTCGATCAAATCAACACCCTGGCAAAGAAGTACCGGGACTATACTGCCGGCAATTTATCCAGGCTGGTTAAAATAAAATCTGTCAGCCTTCATGAGAAAGAGGTTCAGCATGAGCTGATCCGGCAAATGCAGGAAGCTGGCTTTGATGAAGTTCGCCTCGATGGATTTGGCAATGTGATTGGCCGTATCGGCAACGGGAAGAAAACAATGGCCTTCGATGGTCATGTGGATACTGTTGATATGGGCAACCAAGACAACTGGGACTTCGACCCTTTGGGCGGTGAAATAAGGGAAGGGTTTGTTCTTGGCCGGGGCAGTGTAGACCAAAAAGGAGGTGTGGCGGCATTTGTAACAGCGGGACGAATCATTAAGGAGCTGGGACTCATCAATGACCTCACCATCTACTTTGTCGGGAGTGCTATTGAAGAAGACTGTGACGGTCTGTGCTGGAAGTACATCGTTGAGGAGGAAGGGATACGGCCCGACATGGTGATCAGCACAGAACCCACCAACCTGGGCATCTACCGCGGGCAACGCGGTCGTATGGAGATGCATGTCAGCTTCTATGGCGTTTCATCGCACGGGTCAGCACCTGAACGGGGAAAGAATGCCATATATATGGCAGCAAAGACTGCTCTTGAGATTGAACAACTAAATGACAGGCTGAAAGATGACGAATTCCTCGGAAAAGGCAGCGTTACCATCTCAGAGATCATCTCCGGCAGTCCCTCGCTATGCGCCGTTGCAGACTATGCACGGATACACCTCGACCGTCGCCTAACCTGGGGAGAGACAAAAGAATCAGCCATACAAGAAGTGGAAGCCCTGATTAAAGATATGAATGCCAAAGTGGACATGCTTCATTATAGAGAAAAAACGTTTACAGGACTTACTTATGGGATGGAGAAGTATTACCCCACCTGGAAAATACCAGAAAGCCACGAAGTGGTACAAAAAGGGGTTCAAACATTTGAACAGCTGTTCGGCGCCAAACCCAGGATCGACAAGTGGACCTTCTCGACAAATGGCGTTACTATCAATGGCTATTACGGTATCCCGGTTATTGGCTTTGGCCCCGGCAACGAGATCATGGCACATGCCCCCAATGAAAAGGTTTCGGTAGACGACCTGGTGAAAGCCTCTGCATTCTACGCCGGATTTGTACTAACTGACGAAAAAAACAACCACTAAGAGCGTTTTTAATGGTTAATTTTCTCTGACACATTGATATAAAAATTGGAACGCGTTCAAAAATAAAACATGTAATGCTGCTAAACGAGGTAGCCAAAAAAATTTGTATCTTTGAAATCAAAGACGATAAAGATGATTGTAACAATTAAAAAAGGCATGGAGAGAAAAAAGCTAAATGAAGCTTTACGTAAAATTAAACACTCCAAAAAATTTGATGCAAAACGACACCTCGGTAAAGTTAATTGGGGTGAAGATGCCCTTGACTATCAGAAAAGAATAAGAGATGAATGGGATTAATATTTTTTCTGATACCAATCCTTTAATTTATTTACTCAATGGCAATTTTGATATTGCTAACATTTTGGATGGAAAGGTCGTTTGGCTGTCAGTAATCTCTGAACTTGAGCTTTTTGGAAAAAAGGGGCTTAGTAATAGTGATATTGAACAGATCAACGCGCTTCTCGATAACTGCTTTATTGTAGATATTAATCCTGACGTAAAGAAACTAACAAAACATTTGTTGCAACAATACAGGATAAAACTACCAGATGCAATTATTGCGGCAACTTCTATGTATTTAGGCTTTCCTTTTCTGACTTCAGATACAGCCTTTCAAAAGATACCTGATTTGAGTCTAATCCAGTTTGAGACTTAAACCTTTTATTCTCCATTACAAATGGCCGATGGTTTGGTACGATATCAAACATTGTAACCAAACCCTTTCCGCGTAACTTTGCGCATCACTCTGCGTTCTTTGCGGTAAAGAAAATCACTCCGCGTAACTTTGCGCATCACTCTGCGTTCCTTGCGGTAAAACCAAAACCCATGAAAACACACCACTTAATTGAAGCACTGAGTCGCTTTCAGTCAAGCCTGTACCAGAAAGATTTCCTACTCACCTGGGAGAAGAGCCACGACGACCTCATGGTCATTCTGGAAGTGGCCGCCATACTGAAAGCCATGCGGGAGAAAAACATCTCACCGAAGGTGTTTGACTCCGGACTGGCGGTATCAAATTTTCGGGACAATTCTACCCGCACCCGCTTTTCATTTGCTTCGGCAGCCAATATGCTTGGATTGGCCGTGCAGGACCTGGATGAAGAGAAGTCGCAGATATCCCATGGAGAAACCGTACGCGAGACGGCCAGTATGATTTCTTTCCTTTCAGATTTTATTGGCATTCGCGATGATATGTACCTGGGGGAAGGCAACAAATATATGTGCGAGGTGGCGGCAGCGCTGGATGAGGGCTTTGCTGAAGGCGTGCTACCAGTTCGGCCCGGAGTGATCAACCTGCAATGCGACATGGATCATCCAACACAGTCGATGGCCGACCTGATGCATCTGAAGCAGCAGTTTGGATCGCTGGAAGCACTCAGAGGAAAGAAAATTGTGATGAGCTGGGCCTATTCGCCAAGCTATGGTAAGCCGTTGTCAGTCCCGCAGGGCATCATCGCCCTGATGTCGCGCTTTGGCATGCACATCGAACTGGCCTATCCGGAAGGATACGGACTAATCCCAGATATCACAGAGCTATCTGAAAAACAGGCACAAAAAAGTGGCGGAAGCTTTACCATCAGCCATTCCATGGCAGACGCCATGAAAGACGCCGACATCGTATATCCGAAAAGCTGGGCACCCTATCATATCATGGAACAGCGTACACAAATGCTGATGAATGGCGACAAGGCTGGCCTGAAGGAACTTGAACAGCAATGTCTGTCCAACAATGCCCGATTCAAAGACTGGGAATACAATGCGGCAAAAATGAAACTTACCAAAAATCAGGATGCCCTTTACATGCATTGCCTGCCAGCCGACATATCAGGTGTTTCTTGTAAAGAAGGGGAAGTCAATGCAGACGTATTTGAAAGGTATCGCATCAGAACCTATATGGAGGCCGGCTATAAGCCATATATCATCGCTGCCATGATGTTTGCCCAGCGTTTCGAAAACCCCGCCGGCATGCTGAATCAACTAATTGAAAGGAACAGAAATAGGGTAATTTGTTAACCGTTCTCTTTTATTGCACACCCTTTTGAGACGCGATGAATCGCGTCTCTTTTTCTCTTTTCCCTTTTCTCTTTTC
>SKYG01000330.1 GCA_007128045.1 Bacteroidales bacterium
CCTAAGCCTGCAACAGGCAAAGGCCCACCTGGCTGGTGACTTTATCAGCAGCAACAACCCCTTTAAGGGTTATTCCGATGAGGAGATCCTGGAGATTTTCGAATGAGATAAGATAAAATTCCCAAGACAAACGCTTTGCCAAACAGACGCATGGTTGTTTCTCATGGGGTCAAAGGTCGAAGGTCGAAAGAAAAAACAGATTAGGCCAGACGAAAAAAAGTCACCGGGAATAGCTTAATCATTAGTATCACCCAACTCGTTACCTGAGAAGATAATGTCTCCCTGGTTTTCCCAGTTTACTCCGCTTCCAATCGTGATGCCATAACGCATACTATTTGTGATGGAGCTGTTTCCCATGGCGAGAAATGTATTGGCTCTCGCAGAAATCATACCATTTCTGCTGCTTAGACTGGAGCCACCACCATATGAGATATCTGCATGCTGAATGATGTTATTGGGTGAGTTGGTATCATTATAATATATAAAATCCCAGTAGCCTTTGGCATTCTGTTCGCCTGTTATGACAATAGGGTCATTTGCCGTTCCAACTATTGCCAGACTACCAGTACTTCTCACTTCAATTCTGGCACCCGGACCCATTTCGATATAAGTACCTGGCTCTATTTCCGTGGCACCGTTTAAAGAGATCGTTCCTGTAAACAAATACGGCCCGGATACTTTGTTAATAGCCAAAGCAGTGCTAACAGTGGTGCCATCTACTTCAATTTTATTAAACCCATTTCCTGAGTCAAAGTCTGTAGTTACATCAATAGATGACAGTTGTTGGGGCCTGATCTTAATGGGAAACATTTCACAACCTGTGATGGTATTGTTCTCAAATACCGGCAATCTGTTATCAGTACTGGTAACAATAATCCCATTTCTTTGGGATTCCCTGATAACCGAATTGGAAACAGATAGCTGAGCATTACCAACCAGTGCAATAGCACCATTTCTGTTGCTCAACGATGATCCGCCACCATGGCTGATAATGCAATGGTCAAAGATGTTGTTTGGATTGTTTGATTGAAACCTGATATAATCCCAGTAGCCCCTGGCATCCGCTTCACCTTCGATATAAATAGGCCTGTCTGCAGTTCCCTCAGCAGCAAATGAGCCTGATGAACCAATGTCGATCCGGGCTCCCGGAGTCATCATAAAACGAACTCCCCGGTCAACTGTTACTGCAGCGTTGATGGTCCAGGTTCCCTGAACAATATAATCAACCCTGGCAGGATTGTTAAATAAACTCTCCAACACCAAAGGCGAAGATTGGCTCCCACTCAATATTATGGGCTCAAGATTGGGATCATCATCACCATTGCCGTTATCCTTTTCGCAAGAAATAAAAAAGAATGGAAAGAAAAGAATTAATAGAAATTTGTTTAATCGCATGATAAATTGTGTTTAATTATTTAAAAATGGATATAGGTAATTATAAAGATAATAAAAAAATGAATACTCCAAACAAAAATGCTCTTCCACTGTTTGAAACATTATGCATAATCAAAAGAAAAACTGGCAGATAAAACTTGGGATATTTCTGATGGTCTTTTCAGGGGTGTTCTTTGCCATGACATTGATCATACCCATGCTTGATCTGCCTGCCAGAACCAAGGTGGTAGGTGCTACAATAAGCTTTGTAATTATGGAGGTCGTTTTCTGGGCTGGCGGACTGCTGGTAGGGAAGGAGCTTTTTACCCGCTACAAAAAGCGTTTAAACCCGGCAAACTGGTTTAAAACTCAACGTTGTCGCGCCTGCAATACCACTGAGGGTTCACCTCCGACACACAACAGCCTCCCAAATGTACCAGACCCTTCTCTGCCTCCAGAAACAACTCATGAGAAGGCATCCCATAAATAACACGAACAACCTTGTCGTAGCGACGGCAAACAGGACATGTGTTTTCACCCAGAGGCAATCCGGCCTTCCCATATTCCTCCAAGGTGTTGATGTTGTGTAAGATACTGGGCCCATGTACTTCAACAGTTGTCCGTTCAAATGCTGAGAGTATTTGTTTCAGGCTTTTGTCGGATGGCTCTTCCAGGATTGTACGGGCCAGTTGTTTGGATATCATGACGGGATGGCCACCTTGCCCCTTGTACCTGGGACTGACATAGTCGAAATCATTGTGTTCAAGGCTTACCTCCCAAATGCTTTGTAGCACCTTCTGGCTCACAAACGGGTTGTCGACATTGTGGATAAATAGGGCATGCCTTTTGCCGGCTTTTTCTATTCCCAACTGCAGAGAGAATAACCTGCCGCGCCCCGGATCGGGGTTCAATACCAGACGTGCCTTTTTTTTGATTAATGGCGTATGCTTTTCAATCCACCGCAAGCCCTTGCTGTTGACCACCACCACTACCTTGCTGCATCCAAAGAGCAGAAACTGAGAAATACACTGCTCCAGAAAGCCAATCCCTGACCCGATATTGTCTGCATGATTGGGTACCCCCATCCGAAAATCCAGTGAAAGCTTCGGAACACCCATTCGTCCGGAATCACCGGCAGCAAGGATGATGGCTTGATATGGTTGGTTATCAGTCAAAGGTCGAATGGTTTAAGGTTTAATGTTTAAAGTCAATCAGTTGATAGCCATAAGTCGAAAGTCGAAAGCCAAAAGTCGAAAGCCAAAAGTCGAAAGTCGAAAGCCAAAAGTCGAAAGTCGAAGGTTGAAATTCGAAAACATTTTATACATTTGAAAACGGGTGCGATTTCTACATCCTGTTTCAAAAAAAAACATGTATGTCTGACAAGTTTTATCCCATCCCACTAAAACAACTACTGGAGCTGATCTTACAGGAACTGTCATCCAAAGATAGCTATTTTGGCATTCCTTCAGAGTTATTTTACAAACCGCAACCTGAAGCAGATAACCCATTGTCATCAGAGATTTTCAGACAACCTCTGGCTAACCCACTGGGTGTGGCTGCCGGTCCCCATACACAGATGGCACACAACATCGTTGGCGCCTGGCTCATGGGCGCGCGCTACATCGAGCTGAAGACGGTACAGACCCTCGATGAGCTGGAGGTGTCCAAACCGTGTATCGACATGCAGGACGAAGGCTACAACTGTGAATGGTCGCAAGAGCTGAAGATACAACAAAGCTTCGATGAGTACCTGAATGCATGGATCATCATTCATGTCTTACATTATCACTTCGGATGGCCCGGACACCCCGGCACGGTGTTTAACATGAGTGTGGGCTATAACCTGGAAGGGATCAGGCAGGAGAATGTGCAATGGTTTCTCGACAATATGCGCGACTGCAGCATGCAGCTACAGGAAAGGAAGGAGGAGATCAGGGAATTATATCCGGATATAGACCTGGTCGACATCCCTGCCACGATCTCTGACAACGTTACCTTGTCGACCATGCATGGCTGTCCGGCCGGCGAGATCGAAGCCATCGCGCGCTACCTGATGGAAGAGCGCGGCTTGAACACCTATGTGAAGCTGAACCCTACACTGCTGGGGCCTGAGCGGCTGCGCGACATCCTTAACAGGCAACTGGGCTTTAAAACGGTGGTTCCGGATCAGGCCTTTGAGCACGACCTGAAATACCCCGATGCGGTGCGTATCATCAGCAACCTCATGGGGGTGGCCAGAAAGCACTCGCTGGGGTTCGGGCTGAAGCTTACCAACACCCTGGAGTCGGATAACCATAAGGAGGTGTTTGGAGAGGGTGTCGAAAGCATGTATATGAGTGGCAGGGCGTTGCACCCATTGGCCATCACCCTGGCCGCAAAGCTTCAGCAGGAGTTTGAGGGTAGCTTGTCGCTCTCTTTCTCTGCCGGTGTCGATGCCTTCAATGTGGCTGATGTGTTGTCGTGCGGCTTCAAAACGGTGACTATCTGCTCCGACCTGCTTAAGCCCGGCGGCTATATGCGGCTGCATCAGTATGTCGAAAATATCCTCAAGAGGGTCGGGGATGCCACTGCTGAAGACATACCCTTATTCCCGGGGATGGCCAGTCTAGAGGCAAGTGCATGGAGAACAGCTGAAAAGGAAGGAGAAAACGCTTCTGTTCACCCGAACCTGACCAGTAAACCATTGAACATCGAAATTGGCCGTGCTGCCGGCAAGCTAATCCAGGAACGTCTTACTACATATGCACAGCAGGTGCTTGAAGATCCTGCCGTCCGGCGCAGCATGCTGCATGATCCCAACATCAAAACAGACAGGAAACTCGACTATTTCGACTGCATCTCGGCGCCCTGCCGCGACACCTGTGCCACCCACCAGGATGTTCCGGGCTATATGCACTATGCCGCCACGCGGCAGTTCGACAAGGCCATGGAGGTCATACTGCGCACCAATCCCTTCCCAACGGTCACAGGCATGGTGTGCGACCACCTGTGTCAGAACAAGTGTACCCGCGTGCATTATGATGATCCGTTGCTGATCCGGGAGGTGAAGCGCTTTGTGGCAGAGCGTGAAGAGAAAAGCCTCAGCCCCGAATACCCGAACAGTCTGAAGGTGGCCATCATAGGTGCCGGTCCTGCTGGGCTGTCATGTGCGTTTTTCCTGGCACTGGCAGGCTTCGGGGTCGAGGTGTATGAGTCTCAAAGTAAGTCTGGTGGGATGGTTCAGTATGCCATTCCCGGCTTTCGCCTAACTGACGGGGCCATCGAAAAAGACCTTCAACGGATTACTGGTCTGGGTGTCATGATTCATTATGATACCCAGGTGGATAAACAATTGTTCACAACCCTGAGGGAGTCGTGCCAGTATGTGTTCGTGGGAGCAGGTGCTCAGTTGTCGGCACCGTTGCAGCTGGATGGCATTGAGGCCGAAGGGGTCATAGACCCTTTGACGTTTCTGAAAGCCGTAAAAGGTGGGCAGCCCAGCGGCATCGGCAAGCATGTGCTGATCATCGGTGGAGGAAATACCGCCATGGATGCGGCACGTACGGCCTGGCGACTGGTAGGTGAAGATGGCAGCGTGACCATCGTGTACCGCCGTACCATCAACGAAATGCCTGCCGACCAGGGTGAGATCAGGGCGGTGCTCGACGAAGGCATGAAGGTCATCGAACTGGCAGCACCTGAACAGGTCATGGAAGAAAATGGCAAGGTCGTGGCCTTGCGCTGTAGCAGAATGGAACTGTCGGGTAAGGACGAAAGCGGTCGACGCCGCCCTGTGAAGGTCGCTGATTCTTCATTCGACCTGCCCTGCGACACCATCATCCCTGCCGTGGGACAGCTGTTGGATGTGGGGTTTGCCGAAGCAGAAATGCTGAAGGCTGACCCAGACTCATACCTGACAAAACTCGATAATGTGTTCATCGGCGGTGATGCCATGCGCGGCGCCTCAACGGCCATCAACGCCATTGGCGATGGCAGGAAAGCAGCAGAGCAGATCATGCAGCATGCCATATACGATTTTCAGCTTACGAAACCATACGAGAGCAAACCCCACAACCACAAAGAATTGATGATCAGGCGCAGCAAGCGTGCGTTTGCGCCAACAATGAATGAGCTGGCAGTGAACGACCGGCGTCACTTCGGACTGGTACAGCATACCCTGGACGAAGAGACCATGGTGCAGGAAGCAGCCCGCTGCCTGCACTGCGATGAGCTATGCAGCACCTGTGTAACGGTTTGCCCGAACTTTGCCAACGTTGCCTATGAAACCACTCCGCTAAAACTGCAACTCCACACTTTGACCAGGAACGACAAAGGCAATGGCTTCCAAACCACATTTGACAGGGTTTTTGAGGTAAGACAGACAACACAGATACTCAACATCGCCAATTTCTGTAACGAGTGTGGCAACTGCGATACTTTCTGCCCGACCAGCTCGGCACCCTATAAAGAAAAGCCTAAGCTGCACCTAAGCATTGAATCGTTTTATGCATCAAACGAAGGGTATTATTTGTCGCGGCTCCCTGAGCGTGACAACCTGATCTGGAAGCAGAATGGATCGTTGGCCACCTTCTCGGAAACACCATATGCCTTCTTCTATGAGACTTCGGATGTGATGATTGAGCTTAATAAAACAGACTTTAAGGTCAGGGATGCCCGTTTCCAGTCGGAGGAGGTAACAGAGGTATCACTCCTGCAAGCCGCAAAGATGATGGTGGTATTATGGGGGGCCAATTCTTCTTTTTAACACCGCGAATATATTCTACCGTCACAATCGATTTAAAAGCCCCAATCACGTTTCCAATTATTGCTTACATACTTGGTAATAATTATTATACCTCGAGAAATACAGAAGCAACAATGATACAAATAATTGACAAAATCACCAACCAGACAGCTCGTGAAAACGCTATCCGGCGTTTTCGCGAGCGTGGCATCATCCTGCCCACCTTTGCCCAGCAACGCGATCCTGAGTTGGTTCCTCAGGAAATCAAGGAACGGTTAAAGGATGTCGGTTTATGGGAGATAAACCCGCTGAACCTGTTTCGCATCACCTGGAAAAACGAGCCAGTAGAGCATGGCGGACAGTTTGGGAAGGTGAACTACATCGAATTGCCCAAATCCCTCACCGGTGTCGACGCCCGCATCGTACTGCTGGTGGGCAAGTGGTTCCCGACGGGAGCCCATAAGGTGGGAGCAGCCTATGGAGACCTTGTTCCCCGCATCATTACAGGCGGCTTCGATCCTACCTGGCAAAAGGCAGTATGGCCTTCCACCGGAAACTATTGCCGTGGTGGTGCGTTTGACTCCAAACTGATGGGCACCGAATCAGTGTCGATGCTCCCGGAGAAGATGAGTCCTGAGCGGTTCAACTGGTTGAGAAATGAAATCGGAAGTGAGGTGATCATCACCCCGGGCTGCGAAAGCAACGTGAAGGAAATCTACGATATATGCTGGGAGATCAGAAGAACCCGTCCGGAGTGTGTTATTTTTAATCAGTTCGATGAGTTTGGCAATGCAGTCTGGAATTATCACGTTACCGGTTCTGCATTAGAGGAGGTGTTTCATATGGTGAAAAACAGCAGCAGTATATTGGCAGGCTTTGTTGCTGCAACAGGTTCTGCTGGAACCATAGCAGCGGGTGATTACCTCAGAACAGTGCATCCGCAGATCAAGGTGGTCGCCTCCGAAGCGCTTCAATGCCCCACCATGCTGATTAATGGTTTTGGTGACCATCGTATTGAAGGAATTGGCGACAAGCATATTCCCTGGATACACAATGTGCGAAATACAGATGTGATTACTGCCATCGACGATGAGGATTGTATTCGGCTGTTAAGGCTGTTCAACGAAAAGGCTGGCCACGATTACCTTAAGATGGTAGGGGTAGACAAAGAAACCATTCCAAAACTGCCACTATTGGGCATTTCAAGTATCAGCAACATGCTTTCGGCCATCAAAACAGCAACATATTTTGAGCTGACATCCGACGATATTATTTTAAGCATCGCAACTGACTCTGCCGCTCTGTACCAGTCGCGGCTTGCTGATCTCGAAGCAGACAGGGGGCCATACAGTGAACTACAGGCTGCCCGTGACTATGAGAAATGCATCCTGGGTGCCACTACGGCTTATTTAAAAGAGTTGTCATATTGGGATAGAAAATCCATCCATAACCTGAAATATTTTACGTGGGTGGAGCAGCAGCAAAAAGATGAGGCCGACCTGAATCAGCTTTGGCACGACCGCGACATCTGGCCGGCCTTGTTCGGGCAGGTGGATAGGTGGGATGAGATGATCGGGGAGTTTAATCAGCGAACGAGGAACGGTGAGCAGTGAACGGGGAACGGTGCACGGGGTATGTTGAGGGCTATGCATTGCAAACGTCGGTAGAGACGGGATTTGCAGCCTGGTTTGACCCGCCCAACTCCTGCGGTTCGTCAACGATAATTTTGAAATTTCTTGCCTGAACCATTGTACGTGCCGGTGTTTCACTCTGCGCTGTAATTTTAAATGTTAAGTCTGCCATGATTGAAAAAATTTAAGTTGTTAATTTATTAACAAAGGTAGGTGATAATACTCTTTAACCTGTTAATTTATGCATGGCAAACCACTTCATCAAACATGGAGTATTACCACTAAAAAGAAGTAAATTTGCATTTATTTGCTGTAAACGATTATCAATCATGGATTCAGGATATATTGCCAGATGGACTGAACATCTGACTGTTGAACAGCGGCAGTTGGTACTTGACAATTCCATTGTTATAGATTTTTTACCAGGTGAAACCATCATAAAACAGGGGGTTGCTGCCAGCCATATCCTTTACCTGGAAGATGGAATGGCCAAGCTCAGTGTGAGCGACAAGGAGCGTTCCACTACTTTCAAGATCGTACCAGGCGAAGCCTTTATTGGTATCATGTGTTCTTTCGTCAAGCGCAGCTTTGACTTTGCGGCAGTAGCCATTAAACCTTGCCGGGTCAGAATGATCGATCGCGATGTATTTGAAGACATCATCCGTTACAACGGAGAATTCGCGGTTCAGATAGTTCATCTTATGTCGTTGGCCACCAATAAGATTGTCAGGGACCTGATTTACCTAAGTCATAAGCAGGCCGATGGGGCTCTCTGTACCATACTCATGGAGCTCGTGGAAATATTCGGGTCTTCCCGGTTTCAGCTGCCATTTACCCGTGTCGAACTTGCCGATACCATTGGCTATTCCAAGGAAAGCGTAATCCACTCCCTTTCTGCCTTGCAGCGTGATGGTATCATACGTATTTCAGGGAAACAAGTAGAAATTCTTGACATGCAACGCCTCGAAATCATTGGCCGACACGGATAAAAGACTATAACTTCGTTTATTATTTTCGTCAATCTATTATACCATGTCAGAACAAGCTACCTTGTTGCGAACCCTGAAGATACTGATGCTGCACAACCATCATTTTGGCCGCAGCGTGCATGAGCTGGCCAGGATGTGCGACGATATCAATCCGCGTACCGTATACCGTTACATCAACACCCTCAGGGATGTTGGTTTTGTTTCAGGATGACGGGATTTACAACACTCTCCTCTTCAGAGTCTGTATCGCACAAGGCCTCATCATTCATGTCGTTATCGCGCTTGACTTCATCAGAAAGATCATCAACCACTGTGTCATCTGGTACGACATAAAGCCGGGTGAATGACACCGGCCCCTATCCCATACCATGAGAAGTTAACTCACAAGCCACCAGACCAGGCTCATCATATTCTTTTAAGAAACGGATTCATGCCTCCATAAACGCCTCGAGGGGTGTTTGTATTGAACACCCATGATCTTTGGGTTGGATTTTATTCCGTCGGATCACCCAAGGCAGCCATTCTAAAAGGTTTTAACCGGGGCGTTGTGCGGGCTTCGACCATGATCCGTTCGACCTGTTCAACGATTTCAGGATATTGTGAAGCCAGGTCGTTTTGCTCAGCAGGGTCACTTTTGAGGTTGAACAGTTGCAAGGTTAGGTCTCCTGCCCCCAGGTTTTTCCGCAAACCCTTCCAGTCATCTATCCTGACGGCTTGTTGGTTGGGAGGTTGCTCCCAGTACAGGTACTCGTGCTGTGGCTGCTCCTGGCCGGTCAGTTCTGGCAGGAAGCTGATCCCGTTTGTGTTGCCGGGCGGTTCTATGCCTGCCACTTCGCACAGGGTGGGCATCACATCCCAAAATGCCGATATGTGGTTCGACACAGTACCTGGCTCTATGTGACCGGGCCATGAAGCGATCATGGGTACACGGATGCCTCCCTCATGAAGAAACGTTTTGCCCCATCCACGCTCACTTTTAAAGGGACCACCACTGCCGAACCAGGGCGAGTCGCTACCTCCGGTAAAGGAAGGGCCGTTATCCGAAGAAAAAAGAATGAGCGTGTTCTCATACAGTCCGAGTACTTTCAATTGGTCGATCATCTTTCCAATGTTCTCATCCAGGTAGGAGACCATCGCTGCATAGGTAGCCCTTGGATAGCGGGCCGGAAAATATGCGCCAACGCCAGGGAAGGGTTCTTCATCCCCAAACTTGTCAAGATAATAGTCTACCCACCTTTGGGGCGCCTGCAAAGGAACATGCGGTAAGGGTGTAGCCCAATAGATAAAAAAAGGCATCCCTGTTTTGCCGGGGTCGTTATCCATGATAAAGCTGGTCAGTCCATCGAACATCACATCGGGCGAATAGACCCGGGAGGTAATGGCCTGGTAGCTTTCCTGATCGTATGGGTCTGCACCTTCAGGTAGCTTTTCCCTCGGTGAAATGGTGTCGTTGCCCAGCAGGATACGTTCATCATTCTTGTACAGGTGTACCGGGTAATAGGTATGTGCCTGCCGTTGGCAGTTATATCCCAGGAAAAAGTCAAACCCCATCTGTGTGGGCGTACTATGCATGGTGGGCCCACCCAACCCCCATTTCCCAAACATCGCGGTGCGATAGCCCCCATCCCTGAGTAACGAGGCGATGGTGATGGTGCCAGTCTCCATGGGTAACTGCCCTTCCAATTCAGGGTTTTTCAATACCTCATGATAGTTCCATACGTCACCCCTCTCGCTCCACTCATAATTGCCCCTGATCTGTGCCTGGCCTGTATGCTTACCGGTGAGTAACACGCAACGCGACGGAGCACATACCGAAGAACCGGAATAGTGATCGGTGAATCGCATGCCTTGCGATGCCAACCAGTCGAGGTTTGGCGTTTCAATAAGCTTCTGGCCATAGGATCCCAATTCGCCGTATCCCAAATCATCGGCCAATATGTAAATGATGTTGGGCACATGTGTATCCGAAACAGTTTCCGTTCTGCTGCCACATGAGGCCAATAGGGTGGTGCCAAGAAGAAAGGGTGCAAACAACCTGATGTTTATCGAATGGCTTATGGTGATCGTTTGTTGATTCATGATAGATGATAACTTTATTTTGTATGTTTTTTTACAACCTCCTTGTTTAAAACAACTTCAATGGTCTTTAAAAACTCCTCATACTCTGGCAACGGGTTTTGGCTCCACTTCTGCTCTGCCAATGCCAGAAAACGGGGGAAAACCCGATCGCTGATCATGTCCATGGTAAGGTTGTAGTCTGTCCACAAACATGTGGTGATGCCCAGTAGGAGGGGGTCTGGGTTTTCAATATGAGCAGGGTTTGACGTGTAGACGGTTTCCAGGTCGAAGGTGCGGTTTTGCATATATCCTCGCCAGGGGACTTCCGGATAATTCAGGTAGGAAAAATTATTGGGAGAAGCAATGACTCTAAGGCCCCTCTCAAAGGCCTGTTGCATACCCAGGTCATTTCTTCCTCTGGACCGCCACCATTGAATCACTGTTTCATCTGGCAAAGGAAAATTTCCTTGATCCAGCACATCTTCCCAAAAAACCGATATCCTGTCATTACGAATGAGGTGTTCAGCCAAACGGTTTGAAAAGTATTGCTGAAGTTCTTGCGAGTTTTTAAGATTTTGCTCTGTAATTTTGGCTTGACAGCGAGGACATTGATCCCAATGGTCTTTTGGTGCTTCATCTCCTCCCAGGTGGATAAAGGCGAAAGGAAATATTTCACATACCTCATCGATCACCTCTTTCAGAAATGCATAGGAGGCTTCGTTCCCGCCGCAAAAAAGGTGTGGTGAATGGCCTACCGTTTTTACCGGAGGCTTGCCAAAACAGGAATACTCCGGATAGGCTGTCAGCGCTGCGTCGGCATGACCAGGGAGGTCAATTTCCGGCATGATGTCAATATACCGGTAGCGGGCATACTCCACAATATCGATGAGCTCGGCGCGGGTATAGTAGCCATGCTGCTGCGGCCCGTCGGCAACAAACCCTCCCACTTCGTGCAGTTTGGGATATCTCTCACTGGCGATCCGCCAACCGTCATTCTCGGTGAGGTGCCAGTGAAACACATTGATTTTGAATAATGCGAGCATATCAATGAATTGCTTGATAAACTCAGGGGTATGGTATTGCCTTCCGGTGTCCAACAGAAAGCCTCTCCAGGCATACTTTGGACGGTCCTCGATCCGAACGCAGGGTGCTTGGATTTTCCGAGAGTCCTTGTTTCCCTCCTGAAAGAACCCTGGGGGCAGGATTTGCTTTAAAGTTTGCACAGCATAAAAAATGCCCCTGTCTGTATTGGCCTGCATTCTTATACTTCTTCTCCTGATATCAAGGATATAACCTTCGTCGCCCAGGTCATTTGAGCTCTTCAAAACCTCCAGGGTGATCTTCCTATGGTAAAAATTTGGTTTGCCCACAGCGGTAGAGACCGAACCCTGCTGTAGCAATTCAGTTACATAGTTGTCAAGGCTTGTGCTCGTGCCAGTTGAAGAAAAATATATTTTTTTACCAAAACTAAAATAACCTGTGCCGGATATGATGGCTTCCGGCCCTGGTAATAGGTGTATTTCATGCTTTTTGCAAGATGAAAACATGAATATGATCAAACCCAGCGTAAATAGCTTTCGCCAAAATACAATTTTACCAGGAAATAGGCGTCGTTTAATTCCAATTAAATCAATCATATGCTTTTACTTTTTAAAGTAGATGAGTTGGGTATTTAAGGGTTGGTCAAACAATAAATTATAGCTTTGTTGAGGACATTATCAAATGTGCGGGAGGCAAATCATGCTAGTCATATTAAAATACCGGACTGAAGTTGATGCCATCGGGTTCCTGTCCTACAGGGAAATGGCCGGTAATGGTGAATGTTTCGAGGTTGATGATGCTGACGGCATCGGATCGTGTGTTGGCCACGTATGCCCAGAGGTTATCGGGTACTACCAGGCCGATGGGAATAGATGTGCCTTCAAATTCTGAAAAGTACCTGGTTTCATCAACACCCTCAGGTACAGGCGGTGTTAGTGTGATGGCTGCCAGCTGCTGCCTGGTAGCATGGTCAAAGACACCGATATCTCCTGAGCGAGCGTTGCTGACCAAGAAGAGTTTTCCGTTTGGGGTGAATTTGGCTCGGATCGGAAAGTCAGCACAGGGTATGGTCTCTAATACTGTCAGGCTTTCAGTGTCGATAATTGAAATGGTATTATCGGCACGGTTTGTAACCCACACTTCTTTTCCGGCAGGGTGCATGGCAATGCCTTCGGCACCGGCACCACTGTAGACGCTGCCGATCATCTGGCCAGCGTTCAGGTCAAAGACCACAACATTGCCAGTGCGGATACTGGGCACAAAAGCCCTTGAAAAATCGGGTGTGGCGGCTACCATGTGTGACACCGGCTCTCCTGTCGACATGGCCTTAACGATTTGACCGGTTTCGATGTCGACAACAAGCAGGTGCTGAGAGCCTTCGGTTGTTACCAGCATAAGCTGTGTGCCTGTAATCCACTGCATGCCATGGGGGCGTGTGTGTTCTCCCAGATCGATGGTACGCAACAGCTTCCCCGCTGCCACGTCGTAAACCGATAACGTGTTGCCAACTTGCTCGCGGTCGCCATAGTTGCATACCACAGCCAGATTGCCATCATCCGATACCTCCACCTCATGTGGCTCGCGTCCAGTGGGGAGAATGTGAACCACAGAGCCATCCCAGCGATCAATAAAATATACATCATCACCGCTTTTGCTTGCGACGATGATCATACCATCAGGCGTATGATCCTGGTTTTTGGGGTGTGCCGTGCAGGCACTGATCAGGATAGCCGCAAACGCAAATGCAAGCCATGAAGGAATATATAGAAAGTTTGTTTTATGCATGATTTCAATATTTAAATTGTAATACTTACTTAGAAAATGATTTATTTTTTGTTTCCCGCAGATCACGCAGATTTATTGGATAATCAAATGATTAATATCTGTGTTTATCTGCGAAATCAGCGGGCAAAAACATTTTGCAAGTTATTATTTCGGAACCTGTGTTTTTCTTACAGTGGGCCAAAGCGTATCAGCAAAATCCATGTAATGATTCCAGTCGACCAGTGTCAGGTTATGGCTACCTGTACGGACATGATATGCACGTGGGCCAAATATGGCCGGCTTATCCAGTGGAGGCATCTGGTCGTGGTCAACTGGGGCATGGTTCCATAGCGAGTAGACTGGTGAGGCGTGCACCAAACCCAGATATTCGCCACGTGGGTCAGCCCATAAGTCCATATCGGCGCTTCCTATATAAACTGCACGTGGCGCTATCAATGAAATGACGAAGTGCTGATCGAAAGGCATCAGCTCTTCTGCCCCATTGAATTTTTTAAAATTGTCATTAAACCAATGTGTAAACCTGTTGAGTGCTTCTATGTCCTCCCCAAAACGCCTGCGGCTCAAAGCTGCTCCGCCGCTGCCTGACTGGTTTGATATCACAATGGCAAAGCGTTCATCTTTTGCACCTGCCCAGAGTGCTGCCTTCCCCCCCCGTGAATGCCCAAGCACGGCGACCCGGGATTGGTCTATATCGTGGTCAGTCTCAAAATAATCCATCACCCTGCTGGCACCCCAGCTCCATGCAGCGATGGCACCCCAGGCATCTGCTTCACGATTGTGCCTGTTTTCTCCTTCAAATAGCCGGATTATCTCTTCTGTAAACTGCTCCGGGTGATCAGGCGCAAGGCTGCTATTTTGTATGGCAGCTACACCGTACCCCCTTGCAATGACCTCTTCAACCGGCCAGAATTCTGATTGGTGTTCGCGGTCGGGGTCGGTGTTATCTTTCGTACGATTGTTCATCAACAAAAAGACTGGAACCGGCATTTTTACTTCGTTGGGCAAGAATAGTATTAACTCAAAAGCATGCTTTCTCCCCTGATGGACACTTTCTATTGACACGATGCGAAGCGTTGCCATGCCATCCATCGCTGAACGGTCTTCCAATGTGATGCTGAAGTTCAGTTGTTCCGGCAGCCCGGGACTTCTGCCGTACATTTCTTTGCGCAATAATTCGAGTAGCTGTTGTCTTTGTTCCTGCCATTGCACTATATCCTCCACTGCTTCACCATTCTCGCGCTGCAGGGGATTGGGTAAAACGTACTCTGGTACCGCTGATTCACGCCAGATGAAAGCCGGCCGTCTCTCTTCATTGGCCCTTATCTCCGCCGGATCTGCTTGCCAACCGTCTTTCCGGTCAGGCCCCAGGGCCGATAGTGCTATTGGCATCATGAATAACAAAAGATGCCATGAAGCTTTCCTTACCATAATTTGATTAATTTGAATGTTGTTTCGAAAATGTTGGATAATATGACAAAAGAATTAATCATTTTTTAACCACGCCTCCATAAATGCCTCAAGGTGGGTTTCCATGGGATTATGTCCGGCCCCTTCGATAAGATATACCCTTACATCAGGCATCTTTTCAAGAGCCTGTACCCTTGAGGCATGTGGCACCCAGGTGTCGTTATCGCCCCAGATGGCGGTGGCTGGCACGGCCAGATCGGCGGCGTCGAGGGTGGCGACCTCCCTGCTATGCCTGCCGGATGCCAGGATGGCTGCTGCGGTACCAGGTATTAACAGTGGCCTCAGATAACCTTCCATCTGATGGGGCTCCGGTTGCTGGCCGTATGCCGATTCCAGCAGTTTGCCGATGCGCCTCCGTGTGATGAAAAACCGTTCGGCCAACCTTCCGGCAATAGGTCGAAGGGGCCAGGC
>SKYG01000254.1 GCA_007128045.1 Bacteroidales bacterium
ACCAGAAATGCAGCCCCCGAGATACCCGTGACATACTACTTCGGAGGCACCTTCTCTTACCTCGACCCCTTCACCAATGAGAAGATCACCCATAAGCTGTTTCCGGTACCCCTGCAGGTGAATCCGAGCCCGGAGTTGCATATCGACTACTTCATGCAACGCGACATACTTGCCGACGACCCCCTTACAGACCCCATTGAGCCAAGCATCCCGGCCGAGCTTGCCGTCATGATCCATAACCGTGGGGCAGGCACCGCCCTGAATGTCAACATAGAGTCGGCCCAGCCAGAGATCATAGAGAACGAAAAAGGCCTGCTGATCGATTTTGAGATCATAGGCTCAAACCTCAACGGGCAGGATACACAACTCGGTCTGCTGAATATCGACTTTGGCGATTTGGAAGGTGGTGAGATTGCCGTCGGACAATGGTGGTTTACCAGCACCCTGCTGGGGAGGTTCGTCTCATTTGAGGTATCCGTAAACCACCTGAACAGCTTCGGGAACCCCGATATCAGCCTGATCGGCGATGTCAGGGTACACGAACTGGTGAAAAGTGTAAGCGTATACGGGGAGTTCGACGATGGCATCGGCGACTTCCTGGTGAACAACATTCCTGATATGCAAGACATTCCTGATGCACTGTACTATTCCAATGGTATCGTTGAACCTGTTTACCAGGCATTTGAAGCCGACATAGAAGGACCTGTCAGGCTCGACAGGCTGGAGGTCGACATGGTTGTCACGCCCCACCTGAGTGGATGGAACTATGTAAGGCTGGATGATCCCGGCGATGGCCTGTTCAGGATCGTAAGCTGCATCCGTGAAGATGGACAGGAAATCCCACTGGAAAATATATGGCTTTCGCATGTGCGTATCCCACTAAGCAGCACACCTGTATATCGCAACAAGCTGCATTTCATCGACATCTTCGACGGTTTAAGCCCGGCAAGCTACACAGTGGTGTTTGAACCTGTTGAGCAGGATGTGCCTGAAGTGGTGGCTATCAACGGCATCCCGGAAGGTATTACAGAAATACCACTTGAAGGTTTCGAGGTGGTGTTCAACAAGGCCATCGACCCGGAGACCTTCGACCATACCGACATGCACCTGCGTAGCCAGGGTGGCAGCAACCTGATGGACGATCAGATCCAGGTCACGCAGCTGACCCCTACCAGCTTTTATGTCGACATCTCAGGCAAGACAGGTGCAGATGGCCTTTATACCCTGATCGTGCAGGCCGCCGATGTTGCTGACCTTCTGGGCAACTACGGACGGGTTGGCAAGGAGGTGTTCTGGATACAAGCCACCTCCGTACCTGCTATTGAGCGGGTGATAGGCCTGCATGAGACATTTGGGCCACCCCTCGACAGCCTGTTGGTATCATTCAACATGCCGGTCATGCCTTCTACTTTCAGCAACAGCCAGTTAATACTCCGTAAGATTGGTGGTGACACACTCGATCTGTCAGGCGTCCATGTTACCCCTGCCAATGAAGCAGGAAACCTGTTCCAGCTCAGCGGACTGGAGTCACTTAATCAGTCAGAAGCCGTTTACGAGCTTACCTTTTTGGTAACCGGAATTACAGCAGAGAACGGGGAGAACGGCGTATTCAACCAGTCTGTAAGATGGACGGTATCCTATGGAACCGATCACCTCTTTGCACTGCTGCTGCTTGCAGAACCAGAAGAAGGCGGTGTGGTGACCGGATCAGGAAGCTATTATCGCCATCAGGAAATTGCCCTGGAGGCGATTCCGAATGCCGGATATTACTTCATTGGATGGACAGGGGAGACGGACTTCCTGGACGACACCGGCATGACGGAAGACAGGGCAATGGCTAGATTAACCATGCCCGCAAAGAACCTGATGTTAACGGCTCAATTTGCACTAGCCACGAATACCTCAGAACTGGGTGATGACATGGGCAACACGGGTACAGGATATCTAAAAGCCTATCCCAATCCGGCCAGAAACACCTTGCATGTAGAGTTTGTGTTGTCTGGCGGCCATTCTGCCACCATATCTTTATATAACCTGCATGGTCAGCGTGTGATATCTCAGACCCGCCAGGAACCCGGGCTCCACCAGCTTTCACTGAATACAGGCACATTGGCACCAGGTATGTATTTGCTCAGGCTGGAAGACGATGGGATGTCCTTACAGGAGCGGATTATCATTTGGTAATTAGCAGTAAGGTATCAGTTACGTTGCTGTCGCTCCGATGCCCTCAGTTCGGTTAACTGGCCTACATCGCCCTGCTGCTGCATCCATGCAGCAAGCTTTGTCTGCAAATGACGCTTTATCTCAATATACTGGGGATCATCAGCCAGGTTGATGAGTTCGTACTGGTCGTTTTGCCTGTCGTACAACTCTTCTGCAGGACGCCACTGGTACTTGGTGACCCGTTCCCTGGCAAATTCATTTGTTTTGGCCTCCCGGCGCCAGGAGTTGAAAAACACTGCACCGATATTATTTCCACGTGTAAGCACGTTATTAAACTCCACCTCAGGGGTCAGGTTCAGAATGTATCTGTACCTGCCATCATACACACTGCGTATGCCATAGTAGTCAGGGCCCTGGTTGATCCCTCGTGAGGTCATGATGCCATACGTGTACTCTTTGTGGGTATCTTTTGCTCCCAGCAATACGGGAAAAAAACTGACTCCATCAAGGCCTGCCACAGCTTTTCCACCGGCAGCTTCTATCATGGTAGGCGTGAAATCAACATATTCTACCATGGCATTAGTGGTAGTCCCTGCCTTAATATGTCCTGGCCAGCGTGCTATCAAGGCCGACTGAAGTCCTTCAGAATACAGGGTCCATTTGGCAAATGGCCATGAATGGCCTTGCTCACTGGCAAACATCACCAACGTGTTGTCATCGTAAACTCCATGCTTTTTCAAGGTCTGTATCACCATCCCAACTTCCTGATCCAGGTAGTTCATGGCAGCCAGGTACTTTACATAGATCTCCCGCGTTTCAGGGGTATCAATAAAATGGGGTGGCAACACCAGTTTGTCAGCATCGAACAGGCTTTCATCGCCCAACTCCCTCGACCACGAATTTCCGTGCGGATGGTTAGACATCAGAAACAACGCAAAGGGCGTGTTGCTCTGAACGCTCTCGGCAATAAAGGATGAGAACAAAGACGTATCAATATCCATCTTCCTGCTGTCGAAATAATTAAATGGGAAGGATTCAACCGAGCCAATATGCCTTTTCCCTTGTAGCCCAACGTTGTAGCCCAGATCCATAAGATAATGTGCGATACTTTTCGTTCCTTCATACACCCAACTGTGATTCGGATAGGCCCCGTTGCGAACAGGATACAAGCCCGTCAGAAGGTTCTGCCTGGTTGGAGAACACATGGGTGCTGTCTGATGACAATTCAGGAAGCGTAATCCTTCCTCAGCCAAACGATCAATATTTGGTGTGATGGAGTTCACACCACCATAACATCCAATATCTGTATATGTCAGGTCATCACCCATGATATATACGATGTTGGGTCGTTGCTGCGCATGTAAAACTGCCGTAACAGATGCTATGCCCAGAACACTTGTAAGAATGCTTTTATAGTTCATATACTGATATTTAGATGATGTTCAAACATGCGATTCTATTTCGACCTTCAGACCTTCAGACCTTCAGACAAATTATAAACACATGATTAGTGACCTCCAAATGTATCAAATATAAACCAGTTTAATCCGGACAGTTGTATTTTTAAATCGTACACATGTTCAGATTAAAGCATCCTGGCCTTATCTGACTATGTATCTTGGAATAATACAATATCAGAAGGTAATGAGCCATCATTTACAGCCTATTCAATGCTCGTGCCCATGCCCATGCTCATCCTCTATCTCAATCTCCAGTGCCACCATGGCTTCATTGCCAGCCTGGTCCGTACAATAGACCAGAAAGTGGTACTCCCCGTGCTTCGCATTATGCGGTATGTCGATATGCATGTGTACGTGCTTGTTACGGCCATCTATGGCCTCAATATGCAGGAAACTCCATTCTATTTCATCGAGTAAGGATTTGTGGCTGTGGTCGCCACCGTAATGGATGTCGATCTTAAACTCCTTCAAACCCACATTATCAGAGAATTCTATGTCTACATGTATCTCATCACCCGGATGAAACTCCGCATGGTCATGAGGCTCTTTAACCTCTATTACCGGCTTCTCAGTATCTACATCATCCTGGCTGCATCCCATCAATCCAAAAAATAATACAGGTATTATTAGATTAAACAACATAGTCTTTTTCATAACAGTCATCTTTAAATTAGCAATAACAATTCAACAATTCACATGGACAGGTCAAGCCCTGTCCCTACAATTATCCTGCAATGTATCCGGACAGGCCCAGTCCTGTCCCTACACAAATCACTTCTAAACTTCTCAACTCTTCAACTCCTCAACTCTTCAACTC
>SKYG01000374.1 GCA_007128045.1 Bacteroidales bacterium
CGTTCCTGGTTGAGCAAAGCCAGCTCTTTTTCTTTCTGCTCACTTTCATACCTTACCTGGAAGTCGAGCAATTCCTGCTTTGCCTGTTCATTGAAGGCGCTATCTTTTAATGCAACAAATTGTCTGTAATACCCCAGGGCTTTGTCGTACTGCCCTTTTCCCTCTTTCAGTAGTGAAAGTTCATTGTAATTTTTTTGTAGCATATTGTTGAATCCAATGTCTTTGGCAATATCCAGGCTTTCTCGATAATATTGCAGGGCTTTGTCCAGTTGGTTGCTCCGCATATAATTCAGGGCTATATGGTTCAATACGATCGACTCTGAGACCAGTATCCTGTTGTCTCTGAATATCTTAAGTGCAGCAAACAGCACCTCTTCGGCTTTCTGATATTCTTCTTTCAATGTGTACACCTCTCCAATCTGGTCAAGCCGGTATCCTTTCCTTACTTCGTTGTTCATCTCTATTTCCAGCTCCAGGGATCGTTCCAGGTATTCCAGGGCTTTGTCATATTTTCCCAATGATTTGTAGACTGAGCCAATACTTGCTTTTCGGATAGCTACCTGACTGAGGTTGTCAATACTGCGCGATATGTCCAGCGATTGGTAAAAGAAGTCAAGTGCCTTGTCAAACTCTTTCCACATTTCATTGATTTTGCCAATGGCATTCAGGCTCAACGAAACACTTACAAGATCATTTAGTTTCTGGTCTAACTGCAAAGCGGTGGTGAATGCCTGAAGGCCTTGTTGGTAATTTCCAATAATGGTTTGGCTAAAACCCAGTTCGCGGTAACTGTTTGCTATGAGTGCGGAGTCTGAAAGTGCAGTTGCCAGCTCCAGTGCCTTTTCAATAAGGGGTATGCTCTCCCTGTTTTTTCCGTCGGTGCGGATGCAGAGGCTTTGCTTCAGGTAAGCCCTGGCCATTAACCGGGTATCAATATCGGCTTTATTCACATATTGATCCATAAACCTGCTGGTGTAATAACAGGCCTTGTCATATTCCATGATCTGTTCAAGTGAGTCAATGGTTGCCATGAGCTGCTGGGCCGATTTGTCATTATGGCCCTTTGATATTAATGGTGTCAGCAACACCCAAATGACTAAAAGCAGTGTATGATGGCAGCCTTTCATGGCGTTTTAGTTTCAGTGGAAACTGATTTCAACCCCGAATATACCATACATTTTTTAAACCACAAATAATCACAAACGGTTATTTTATCTAAGACAAAAGATGATTGGACGGCATAGTATTGATAATAGCTGCTGTAAGTAGTATGAGCGGTCTGCCAGACCGAGCGAGGAGCCCATACTCTGATCGCCTTCGGTATAAACATAAAAGCCTGCCTATCAGATGATAAGCAGGCTTTGTTGGTAGCGGGGACGGGAATTGAACCCGTGACCTCCGGGTTATGAATCCGACGCTCTAACCATCTGAGCTACCCCGCCATTAAGGTGGTGCAAAATTAACAAACTATTTCTAATTACAAACGACGACAAGCCTTTTTTTTGCTTATTGCTGCTGCTTTCTTAATCGGCGTTTTGTACTTATAGCTGAAGCTTGTGTCATTAACAACCCACCAATCACAAGTACCATCCCTGCAATTTTTGAAGCGTCGATAGACTCTTTTAAAATGATCAGAGAGCTGATGGCGGCAACTACGGGAATCAGGTTTCCAAATATGGATGTGCGCGCAATACCCAGTGAGCGCACAGCAGCGGTGTAAAAAATATAGGCCAGTGTTGAGCCAAATACCGCCAATGCAAGCAATGAAAAGATGGCTTCGGCTGATGGCCGGATGCTGACAAAATCTCTCAGGTCAAAAACCAGGAAAAGGGGAAGAAAAAGAAATGCTCCGATCAGGTTCTGTATAAATATGATGTGCAACGGCGAGTATTTAACGGCCAGTTTTTTTAAGTATACCATATTGATCAATGCAGCAAAAACAGCAAGAAGCAGCAGTCCGACACCCAGTGGCGAGGCGCTGAACCTGAACTCATGATCCAGAACCATAACGGCAACACCACTGAATCCAACCACAAAGCCCATTATGTTGATCTTTGACAGTTTTTCTCTGAATGCGAGAAACCCAAGTATGGGTGCAAATACCGGGATGGTAGCAATCACTATCGATGCCACTGTTGGGGTTACATAGAGCAATCCGTAATTCTCACCGAGAAAATAACAGAAAGGAGAAAAGAACGACAGAATCAGAAACCGGTTATAGTCCTCGCGGTCGATGCGTATTGTTTGCTTGCGGATACGGATAATTACATACATCAAAGCAGCAGACACTCCAAGACGTATGAGCATGATGGTTTGTGGCTGGTAGAATTCAAAAACAACTTTTGTCCACACAAAGGCGATACCCCAAAAAATCATGGCCATCAATGCCATGCTGTATATAAGCCATTTATTGTCTTTCAACAGAAAATCTATTTATTATTTATGATGAATAGTTATTGGTTTTGTTTTTTTGTATCTTGCAGCAAGCAGGGTAAAATAGTATGTTATGATCACACTGGAGCAATTCAGCCTGGAGTTTAGCTTCACGGTCTCCCCAAAGTTAATGTATACCTTTATTTCCCAACCCGAGGGTCTATCCCGGTGGTTTGCAGATGCTGTTTTTATTGAAGAGGATGTGTATCATTTTGTATGGGAGGGTTCTGAACAAAAAGCCAGGTTGATAGAATCAAAAGACAATGAGTTCGTTAAATTTGAGTGGCTTGATGATTTTCATCAGGGCTATATGTTTGAGATGCATATTCTCAATGAAGAAGTTTCTCGTGAGGTAGCTTTGCTTATCAGAGATTATGCTGAACCTTCAGAGATGGACTACTACCAGCGTTTGTGGAGTGCCCAGATCAGAAAGCTGCAACGCCTATTTAATGCTTAACCATTGATGAATCTTTTTCTGCGGATTGGGCAGGAAGAACCACTTATTGAGGCTGGAAGGTTTTAATTCCAGCCTACTGTTATGCCTGAACTCATTTTTCTTGTTTATATACACATAATCCTGAGCCCATTTTTCATGGTTGACAGATATGTCTTTGATGGCATTGATGATCGTTGTTACTTCTTTATTTGTCATAGTAGGATGCAATGACAGTCTTACCCAGCCCGGCTTTTCTGAGAGGTCGCCCGAATTGATCTTGTCTGTAATTTTTTTCGACATTTCGTAATCCACCTTCAGTAGAAAATGGCCATAGGTTCCAGCGCAGGCGCATCCACCCCTGACCTGTATCCCGTAACGGTCGCTGAGGAGCTTCACCAATAGGTTGTAATGGATGTCGGTGAAGTAAAAGGAAACGATAGCCAGTCTGTCGTGAATATCCCCGGCTAAAATGTTGATTCCAGGAATGGCTTGCAAGCCATTAAAAGTGAGTTCCAGTAGCTCCTTTTCCCGTTTTCTGATGTTTTCCACACCCATCTGATTTTTCAGGTCTATACACAATGCTATGCGTATGGCCTGGAGGAATCCCGGTGTTCCACCATCTTCACGCATTTCAATGTCGTCGGTATATTTATACTCACCCCACGCATTGGTCCATTCGACTGTACCTCCACCGGGGTTATCCGGAACGGCACTATTGTAAAAAGCCGAGTCGAATATCAGTACACCTGAACTTCCAGGTCCGCCAAGAAACTTGTGTGGAGAAAAGACGATGGCATCCAGCTTCTCCATGGGGTCGCCCGGATGCATGTTGATATCTACATAGGGCGCTGAAGCGGCATAGTCTATAAGGCACACTCCATTGTATTCGTGCATGAGCCTGGCCATCTCATGTACGGGTGTATGGATGCCTGTTACGTTTGAACATGCGGTAAAAGAACCTATTTTCAGCTTTCTGTCCTTATGTTTTTCAAGCTGTTCCCTCAGGTCATTCAGGTCTACCAGCATATCATTGTCGGGCTTGAGCTGCACCACATCCGCTATGGTTTCAAACCATGAAGTGTGGTTGCTGTGGTGCTCCATATGGGTAATAAACACCACAGGTCTTTCCTGCTCTTTTAAACAGGCATTGTTCTTGAGCTGACCACAGATGCGAAGCCCCAGCATCCTCTGGAACTTATTCACCACAGTGGTCATACCACTACCGGCAGTGATGATCACATCATTTGGCCCGGCATTGACGTGCTCCTTGATGAGCTTCTGTGCGTGATGATAAGCCAATGTCATCAAAGAGCCTGTTTCACTGGCCTCGGTATGGGTGTTGGCAACAAAAGGTGCAAAACGCTGTCGCATCACATCTTCCAGCGGACCATAAAGCCTCCCGCTGGCAATCCAGTCTCCATATATGATACGCTGCTGTCCATACGGACTTTCATAGGTTTGGTTGATGCCAATAATATGTTGCCTGAAAGGGGTAAAATATTTCTCAAGGTCTTTCATGGGTTTAAAATTTGTCTAAAAGTCTGAAGGTC
>SKYG01000292.1 GCA_007128045.1 Bacteroidales bacterium
TAAATAGAGCTACTAGTGTTTAAGTAGATTTCTTTGCAGGAGTGTAATCATATTGGAATGTTTTATATAATTATACAAATTAAATGAAATCTATTAAATAAACATTTTAAATTAAAACGATATATTAATCTTGTATAAAAAATGGACACAGGTAGTATAGTTTAGTATTAATTTGACAAATTAATAGATCAAAATATGATGCAATGTACAACATTCCCTCCTCAAACTCAGTAGGAGGAGTACTATGATCAATTTCAAAGACAAAGTATAATGACAGTTAATAGACCAAATCTATTAGATGTAAATATTTAAAAATTTCCGCCAAACTAACAAATTTATAGACTATTAAAAACAATTCAACCATGCATCCGGACAGGCCAAGTCCTTTCCCTACAACAATTCAACAATTCAACGATTCAACGATTCAACAATCACTGATCAGTTAATTCGTTCTCAATCTCCTCCAGGCTCTTTCCTTTTGTTTCAGGGAGTTTGCGCATGATAAACAGGAATCCGGAGAGGCAGATAAAGGCGTACAACCAGAATGTTCCTGATGCATTTAATGCACGGTTTAGCAAAGGAAAAGTATATGTGAGTACGAAGCTTGCGATCCAAAGAGATGTTGTCGCGATCGCCATGGCAGCACCACGTACCCTGTTTGGAAAAATTTCTGAAAGGATCACCCATGTAACCGGGGCAAGTGTGAGGGCATACACAGCAATTGCCATAACTACGATTACCAGTATAGCTAACCCCTGTACGCCCATAAAATAGGTGGTTCCCAATACGGAATAGATGATGGCCAATCCGCCTGATCCCAATAGCATCAGCTTTCGCCTGCCCCAGCTATCAACCATCCGCATAGCCACCAATGTAAATATAAGGTTCACTGTTCCGGTGATAACAATATTAAGCAGCATATCAGATACGGAATATCCTGCCGATGTAAACACCTCATCAGCATAGTTAAAGATCACATTGATACCACACCATTGCTGAAACATTGCCAGTACGATACCCAAAATGAGAATTGGTCGTAGCTTTTTGGCCTTCAAAGCCTTCCAATCTATTTTTGTAGTGGTTTCATGCAAAGTCTGTTTTATCTCATCCTCTACCCTAAGTGCATACTGTTGACCGCCAATTTTTTCCAGAATTTTCAGAGACTTGCTGACATGTCCCGACTTGGCAAGAAATCGCGGGCTTTCAGGTATAAAGAAGGCAAGAATAAAAAATGAAACAGCCGGGACTGTCTCAGCCCAAAACATCCACCTCCACCCCCACTGTCCGTTCCACGACTGAACAATCATTTCGTTGGTAGCTCCTTCCGGAACCTTCTCAGCAATCAGATAATTGATCACCTGTGCGGCCAGTATCCCAATGACAATAGTCAGCTGATTCACTGCCACCAGCCTGCCACGAAGGTGGGCAGGAGCAATTTCAGCAATATACATCGGAGATACTGCAGAGGCGATACCTATCCCCAGGCCTCCCAATAAACGATAAATAATGAACAGGGTGAAATGATCTGATGCACCGGTGCCGATAGCTGAAAGGGTGAATAGTGCAGCAGCGAGGATCAAAGGAACTTTTCTTCCTAGTCGATCAGAAATATAACCTGACGACAAGGCTCCGAAGAGACAGCCTATCAATGCGCTGCTCATGGCCCACCCTTGCAGGTGGGGAGAGCCGACAATATCAAAAAACCGTTCATAGAATGGCTTGGCGCCGCCAATCACGACCCAATCATAACCAAACAACAATCCTCCTAAGGCCGACACCAGCGTGATGCCCAGGATATACTTTTTGTTAAAGACTGCACTATTCATATCAGGCTATTTAATCCATCAAAAATATAACGGATAATTGCCAATAAAAATAAAGAGTCTTACGATTAAATGGATTATTCTCTTATTGAGCAAAAAAGAATTCTAATACAACCCATCGCGGTCACTGCTTAACAAAGGATCACTATGTAACACAGGGCCACTGGTTAACTACAGCTTACATACGCCTTTTTCTCTGATAGAAAGCTTGAGGCAGGCACCTTTGCCGAATACATGCTCCAGGGTTTTGATGTATTCAGGCAGCAATGCATCCGGAACAAATGCCTGTATGGTGCCTGCAAATCCGCCTCCATGAACGCGCCAGGCTCCCTGACCCTTAAGCACCATCTCACTTAGTGCCAGGCCAATGGCAACAGATTGCTCCCTGACGTTGCTGGCAGAGTATATGTTTTGGTTGTACATAAAGGAGCTGTAACCCGATTCTATCACCATCCCAAGAAAAGATTGAAAATCTCCCTTTTGCAAAGCATCGTACTGTCTGGCAACCCTCAAGTTATCACCCTGAAAGTGATAGGCCCTTAATATGGCACGGTCGCCGGTCTTACTGCGGATTCCGGGAATTGCAGCAACCACCTGCTCAAGAGTTACATCGCGTAACACGCTGGCGCCAAGCTCGTCGGCAACCGACTTCATGTCTGTTGGCAGGGTGGCGTATTCATCGCTGAGGTGTGCGTGACTACCTCCGGTATCGGTAATTACCAAAGAATAACCGGTTTTCATAAAATCAAAATCGATCTTCTTCACGATGGGTGATGATGGATCCTTGAAATCTATGGTGATAAAGCCACCAACAGCACAGGCCGTCTGATCCATCAACCCACAGGGCTTGCCAAAGTAATTGTTCTCTGCATACTGGCCGATGATGGCATTCTGCACCGGATCAAGCTTCCCATCATTGTACAGATGGCTCACAATGGCCCCAATCAACACTTCAAAAGAGGCAGAGGAGCTCAATCCGGATCCCTTTGGCACACGCCCGTCGATGCACACATCAAATCCACCAATAGCAAACCCAAGGTCTTTCATCCTGGCAAGAATTCCTCTGACCAATGCCGAAGAGGTATTCTTTTCGGATAGTTGAGGAGACATGTTGGATAGTTCAACATCAAACGGACGGTAACCCCCAGAAGCGACCCTGACCCTATTGACATCATTCTTTGCAGCCACTGCAATATTATCAAGATTGACTGCCCCAGCCAACACCCGTCCATGGTTATGATCAGTGTGATTGCCTCCTATTTCAGTACGCCCCGGCGAACTGAACAGCGCCACCTGATCGTGCCCGAACCTGTGTTCAAACTGTACCATCAAATCAGTATAAGCCTTGAACTGATATTTCAGCACTTCAGGATCTGATCCGTATAAACCAGACAGTATACTGCCTTCATCGTTGTTTAATCTTGTTGTAATTGCTTTGATCGTTTCCACTGTTGGATGATTTTTAAAAATAAGGGCGCAATATACAAAACTTCTGTATTATAAGCAGGTTATGTATTTCTCCTTTTATAAATTTTTATTATCCTGTATATAAATCGAAGGTTTACGGAATCATTTCCACCCATGATTGAAAAATGAAATTCAGATAAAACAGGTTTTTTTTACGAAATAATTTATAACTTCGTTTGCAATCTGTTAAATGGAGCGTGGTCATCAGAAAAAAACCCTGATGACCATTCTGGAATAAAGTCTATAATATATGAATGAACTTGTTATTGGCATTGACATTGGCGGCACCTTCACGAAATATGGTTTTGTTGACAGGAAAGGTAATATTTATGCAGAGGGAGTAGCGCAAACGGATCCATTCCAACATGTTGATGATTACCTGGAGAACCTGGTTGCATCATTAAAAGAATCTGAGAAAGCGATAACAACAGAACATACCATCCTTGGTGTTGGCATTGGGGCACCAAATGGCAATTTCCATAAAGGCACTGTAGAGTATGCACCCAACCTGAATTGGAAAGGTATTGTACCCCTCACAGATTTATTTCAAAAATATTATGACCTTCCTGTAAAGCTCACGAATGATGCCAACGCTGCTGCTATGGGTGAAATGATCTTTGGCAGCGCAAGCAATATGCGCGAATTTATCGTAATTACCCTCGGAACCGGTCTTGGTAGCGGCATCGTCGTGAATGGGAACCTGGTGTATGGTCACGACGGCTATGCCGGAGAGCTGGGACACGTGAATGTGAAAAAAAATGGCCGTAGGTGTGGATGCGGCAATCAGGGCTGTCTCGAAACATATGTGTCTGCCACCGGCATCAAACGTACCGTATTTGAATTACTGGCCAATGAAGCACAGCAATCCAGCCTGGCTGAGATACCATTTAATACATCAAGCTCTAAAGATATCTACGAAGCTGCAAAGGATGGTGATCCGATTGCATTGAAGGCCTTCGACATAACCGGAGAGATACTGGGACGCAAGCTGGCAGATGCAGTGGCCCATACCAGCCCTGAAGCCATCTTCCTGCTCGGTGGCCTGGCCAAATCGGGCGATCTGCTATTTACGCCAACAAAAAAATACA
>SKYG01000199.1 GCA_007128045.1 Bacteroidales bacterium
CCCCTGGTTCATTACGATGAAACGGGGGTGGGATACCTGGTGTATCATGGCAATGGAACAGATCCGTTTACCAGAGTTAATGATACGCATTACCATCCTTTGGATATATTTGTTTCCCAGGGTCAGATTAGAATTAAAGGACTGGCGCCAGGAGAAGTGGTCGAAGTTTATTCGATGACAGGCAGTTTGGTGAGCAGAAGTACCGTTCATACAGATCCGTTTTCAATATCTTTACCCAAAGGTATTTTTGTAATCCGGGCTGGTAATAGTGTTAATAAGATAGTGGTCTCTTCATCATTATATTGATCATAAGAATGGTTAACCCTCAACAAGAGTGAACTCAGGCTTGCATGCTGAATGTTTCAGTTTGACCAGCATCGTACTTTTGTACTCGTTCATATTTACATTATCAGAAATATAACCTGGTGTATGAACATCATTACACTGTTTATGAACATCTGTCCAGACAGGTCATTTACAAACTTTATATATTTGAATGGCCAGTTAATTTATTCTTGATAGGCAATAACTCATTACTAACTAAATTTAATTTCTATGAAAACGAAATCTTTACTTTTTTTATTTGTATTTCTGGGTACTGCACTGTTTACTGTTTCAGCTCAGACCGTATTGCTTTCAGAGAACCTCTCTTCACCTGAATGGGAGGCCGAACTGCTCCGCTTAAATCCCGGTGCTACAGATGGGGAGCCCATTAATCCCAATGCGCCCAACCCGAATCCATACGCGACACCTGATCCAGCTACAACTGGAGCGACATCGCGTTACCTGAATCTGAACAGTACAGACCTTTATTTTAACAAATATCGTCTTGTTGGAGCAATTGAGGTGCTGCCTGTATTACCATGCCCGCTGGGTGAAGAATGGGCACACGACCTTAATGGGGCGGCTGTGGCTTTCAGACTTCAAAATAGTGTAGATGGTTTATTCGAGTTTCCTGAGCTGCCAAGTGCAGGTACCATCACTGTTCATATCCGAAATGGAAACGGAACTAACCCGCATGCTGTGAGTCTTGAGAAATTTGAAGGTGACATCTGGCTTCCAGTTCATGTGTTTGACCTTCAGCCACATACTGCACTTGAGACCAGGGATGAAGTGTTGACCTATAATGTTGATTCAACCGATCCAATCAAACTGCGTTTAATAAATAATGCAGCCACTCCTACTCGTTTTATTAATCTGTATGGCTTTGAGATTACTGCTCATGGCACCACAAATGTTCCTGATGTCGATGTCAAACCATTCAGGGTTGCAGGCCGCCGACTGATTGCTCACGAACCTTCAAGAGTTTCTGTATACAATATTCTTGGCGTGCTGGTATTTGAGAACTACATTGTCAATGAAATTGAATTACCCACCTCTATTGGCAATGGCGTATTTGTGGTTAAACACGAGAAGGGTGCCCAGAAGATCATTCTGAACGGGATTTACTAGTTGTGTGTATCAGATGATCCTTATTTCTTCATTCGATCAGGTGAAGTTTTGAAGAACACATTAATTGTTAACTTTGCAGGCGTCAATTCATGGTTCATGTCTTTTTCGAAAGGTGGAGCCGGAAATAGTTGTCTGTTATGATTCAACATGAGATTCTTCAGGAGATTACCTTTCTGAAAGAGAAAAGAAATGCGGTTATTTTAGCCCACTACTATCAACTGCCTGAGATTCAGGATGTGGCTGATCATGTGGGCGACTCCCTTGCTTTAAGTAAATTGGCTTCTGACCTTACTAACGAATTGATCGTCTTCTGTGGCGTTGACTTTATGGCCGAGAGTGCCAAGTTGTTGAGCCCGCAGAAGACGATTTTGCTCCCCGTAAAGGATGCCTGTTGCCCAATGGCCGATATGGCGACTCCCGCCGATGTAGAGAGAATGAAAGCAGATCATCCGGATGCTGCCGTGGTGTCGTATGTGAATTCTACCACACAGGTTAAGGCAGTTAGTGACATATGTTGTACCTCTGGCAATGCCATTAAAGTGATCCGGTCATTGCCACATAAAAAGATAATTTTTTTGCCCGATGAAAATCTGGGCTCATATGCTGCTATCCAGATTCCTGAGAAAGAATTTGTGTTATTCAAGGGCTTTTGTCCGCCTCATGAAGAGATGATGGCCGTTGATGTCAAAATTGCCAGGGAGGAACATCCGAAAGCATTGGTACTGGTGCACCCCGAATGCCGGCCTGAAGTCAGGGCACTGGCTGATTTCATTGGCAGTACTGCTCAGATCCTTAAATACGCCGCTGAAAGCAAGCACAAACAATTTATTATTGGTACTGAACAGGGTATTCTTCACCCCTTAAAACTACGGTCTCCAAAAAAGGAATTCTTTATACTGGGCCCAGGATTGCTCTGCCCGAATATGAAAAAGACCACTCCTGAGCTTTTACTTCAGAGCCTTCAAAAGATGATCCATCCCATAGACATTGAGCCAAGCCTGGCAGAGGCTGCCCGAATGCCTGTTCAACGTATGCTGGAACTTTCCTGATCTACTTGATTTTGTTGCTCTCAAAGTGCCCAACTGACTATTTCTAATAGTACAATCTCACATAGTCAGACCTATGGAATAAGGACATCATCCGCATCTGCTTCACTGACAGAAAGTGGCAATACGTTTATTGCCAATGCTTCAGGTGATATAAGGCGGGATTAGGCCTCCCAGACGTTTCCCGGATAGATGCCCTGGTCGACAAGTTGCTGAATGCTTTTTATCGTAGCAGGTTTATCCTCAGCATAGGTGACTCCAAACCAGGATGCTTCTGATTTTAATACCCTAACATTGGCGGTACCGGAATTGATCAACTGATCGATCACAACAGGAATGTATAATTCCGACTTTAGCTCAAAGGCATATTCTTTTAAGAATGCCTCAAAAGACTTCTCTGTTTGAGGGAATACATCAGGGGTAAATCCCCAGAAATTCATGGAAACCACCTCATCAGGTGAGAGGTTGACCATGCCTGAGTCGAGTTCGCTGACAATGGCACCGGAAGGCTCCAGGGATATTTTTGTATGCTCTTCTACGGACATAAGATAACCTTCATGATTCGCCTTACAGATGCCGCGAGACACGCTTCCATGTTTGGAAAGGGTGTTCTTCAACAAGTAACCACACATGGCATACCGTCCGTTGGCGTCATTACCGCCCTTCTGCAAGAAGGAAGACATGGTTTGAAAGGCCTCTGCCCCATAGAAGTCATCTGCATTGATCACGGCAAAAGGTTCACGAATTGTATCCTTTGCCATCAACATGGCGTGGGCTGTGCCCCAGGGTTTTGCCCGTTCAGGATGGTACTCAATACCAGAGGGTACCTTGTCGATAGATTGATATACCAGGTCAATTGCAACCTTGTCTTTCCATCTGCTTACAAACTCATCCTGAAAAGCTTGTGAAAAATCTTCCCTGATAACAAATACCACCTTTGTAAAACCAGCCCGGATGGCGTCGTATACAGAGTAATCCATGATCGTTTCACCTGAAGGCCCAAACCGGTCCAATTGCTTGATGCCTCCGTAGCGACTTCCCATTCCTGCTGCGAGTATTAATAATGTAAGCTCCATAAGTTGTTGATTTATTGAGGTGTTGAGTTGTTGAGTTGAACATTCGATAAGTCGAACCGTCGAACCGTCGAACCGTCATTACTGTTATTTCGTTTGCAAAGATATAAAATCATGACAAACTACCTTAACATTAATTAGGAAACAAATTTTTCGTTAAAGTGTTATATTTATTGATATAGTTTACTATATACATGTGATTCGACAATTAAACTGACAAGATGCAAATCCCAAATAACTATATACTTATATTACTATTCTTATTTTCTACAACGGTTGTTACGGCACAAAATACCATATCAGGTAAGGTGCGTGATGCAGCAAAAAAAGAACCTTTGGCTTTTTCACAGCTTGCACTGATGGTGCCTGCTGATACTTCGCTTGTTACGGGCACCACATCCGGCCTGGATGGTTTCTTTCAGCTGGGAACGTCTGTGGAGGGTGCATACTTGCTACGTGTAAGCTTTGTAGGATATGAGGATCTTTGGATGCCGATGGAGGTAACTTCCGGACGAAATGACCTGGGAACCCTGGATCTTATACCTTCAATAACAGAATTGGGTGAAGTCGAAGTAGCAGCTGCTGCCATGTTGTTTCGCACTGAGGCAGACAGGAGGATATTCAATGTGGAGAACATGACTGTTGCTGAGGGCGGTACCGCCATACAGTTGTTGGAAACCCTGCCATCAGTTCAGTTAGATCAGGAAGGCAATATATCGCTCAGGGGAAGCGGAAATGTATTGATTTACATTAACGGCAGACCTTCCAACTTATCCAGCGATGACACTGAATCCATCCTAGAGCAGTACCCTGCCAACGCCATCAAAGAGGTTGAACTGATCACCAATCCTTCATCCAGGTATGATGCAGAGGGAGTTGGTGGTATCATTAACATCATCTTACGGGAGGAGCGTCTGCAGGGATTCAATGCTCAATTGAATGCATCTACTGGTACAGGAAATAAGTATACCGGTGGTATAAATATGAACTACAGAAGAGACAGGTGGAATAATTTTTTTGGTTATTCATACCAATACAGGGAGCGCTGGGAGGAAACCAACAGCTACAGGGAACACTATATCGACAATCTTTCGCCCCTATTGAAGCAGGATTATTACACAGATAATTTTGATCAATCTCATTTGATCCGGTTTGCGTCCGATTATGAGATCAATTCTGCAAGTAATGCGCGTATTTTTGCCAATGTAAATACAAGATCACGTGACAGGTTAAGAACATATAATACGTTTAACCACAATCAATTTAATATCCTTGACAGCTTACATGTCAGAAACCTGTCTGAGGATCAATCCAGGATCAATTATGAGTTTGGCAGCAGTTATGCCTGGAATCATGACAATGGCAGCAGGTTGCTGGCTCAGCTTTCTTATGCCTGGGACACGCAAGACAGGATAGAATATTTTGACCTGTTGTTTTATGATAGTAGCCTGACTGAATTGGAAGATCGGCAAACGGATCAGTTTTATGAACGGCCCATAGGCAGAAATATGCTTGTATTTCGTTTGGATTACGAACGACAACTTTCAACGGATATTGAACTTGAACTTGGAATGAGGTCTACTATTGAGCGAGAAGATCTGAGTCAGGAGTTTGGAGAATACGATCGCGAAACAGGAACCTATAATGACCTGGTGCTGGGCGGAATACCTGTCAGCAATCAGTTTACCCATGACCAGCAAATTCATGCAGCCTATATCACTTTCAGAGACAACAGGGGTTCATTCAGATACCAGGGTGGACTTAGGGCAGAGATGACATATGCAGAAAGCTGGCAGGGGTACGGATTAAGAAATGGTTTTCTTGAAGATGAGAGTTTTCAGCCTGCTCTTGATACCATTACCAATAACAACTATTTTGGTCTGTTCCCGAGTTTATATGCCAATTATGAGATTTCCCAAAATCAGGATATCCAGGTGAGTTACAGCAGGCGGATCAGGCGCCCCAGTTCCAGGGCTATGATGCCTTTCATCAATGCACAGGACTTTAATAACCTCAGATTGGGCAACCCGTACCTTCAACCCTCATATACAAATAATTTTGAAGTGAACTATATCAGGGCATGGCCAAACTTTATGTTTACAGGAGGTGTGTTCCATCGTCATACTTCCAATGGATTAACACGATTGTACGTACCCTTTCATCAGGGCGCCATGGTGACCTATACCAATGCAGGTGTAAACAATAATACAGGTTTGGAGGTTATTAATTACCTTACTTTAAATGATAATTATGACTTTACCATTACTGGCAATTATTTTCATTCACAGGTGTCAGGTACCATAGAGGGAGAATCGTACAGAAACCAGAATTACTCCTGGACGTTAAGTCTTATGGGCAATATGAACTGGCCCGGGATTTTGAGTGCACAAGTGTCGGCTTATTATTGGGGCCCAAGGGTGTTTCCTCAGGGCCAAACCGAACCAGTATTCAGTATGAACATTGGTCTTAGGAAAAATGTGATTAACAATCAGGGCACTATAAGCCTGAATGCCAGTGATATTTTCAATACACGTAAATTTGCAATGGCAACCAATACCTCCCGGTTTTATCAGGAACGTTCTTTTTTCCGGGAATCACGGGTTGTAACCCTGTCATTTACCTGGAGGTTCCGCGATTTTCGTGAACGCAACGGCCAACGTGGTGGCGACGGTATTGATGGCGACCTGGATGGCCTCTTCTAATCCTGATTATTTTAAGCTAACTTACTTCTTTAAAACCCCTGTACAGGTACCGGGAATTCCTGGTAATCTAACCCGTATTATTCGTGAAAATCAACAAAGAATATTTTTTAATCTAATATAATTGTATATTTGCCGGTATATAAATCATTTGTGTAAGACGAGTGGGGAAGAGTTGAGTTACTGAATTGTTGAGGTGATGAAAAGAAGCAGGGTTGTACCCGTATTTATTTTATTTCTGATCCTGGTGGTGGCAATAAGCTTGGTTGTTCGCCTTGTCATATTGCCCCACATAGGGGAACTGCTGCCTGGAAAAGACAAAGAGGAACCGGTTGTTGGTATACCGGGTGAAGAGGTTCTCGACCCGGACAGCATCACCGCCTTCATTGACCCTGTGTATAAGGTGCATTTCATCGATGTCGGGCAGGGCGATGCCATTCTCATACAAACTCCTTCAAAAAATGTGCTGGTAGATGGTGGTGAACGAAGAGGTGGTGTGGTGGATTACCTCCTGGATCTTACAATTGATACACTTCATTTGTTGATATCTACCCATCCACATGCTGATCATATCGGCGCGTTGCCTGATGTGCTCACAAAGTTTGCCGTTCTGGAGGTAATCGATCCTGGTGTGGTGCATACCACCAATTTGTTTACAAGGTATTTAAAAACCATTGATAGCCTGGAAATACCATTTGTTGTTGGGCGGGCAGGAATGAAAAGAGACCTGCATGACCATGCCTATATGGAATTGTTACATCCTGTCGACCCTACTGAAAAGCATCTGAACGATGCTTCCATAGTAGTGATGTTGGTGCTGGAACAGGTAACGGTGTTGTTGACAGGAGATATTGAGAAAAGAAGTGAAGCAGAGATTCTATCCCGCTATCCAGACATACAAAGCAATGTGTTGAAGGTGGCACATCATGGCAGCATCACAAGCTCTTCAGATGATTTTCTGAAAGCTGTATCACCAGAGGTGTCGGTCATATTTTGCAAGGCAGACAATAATTACGGTTTCCCACATGATCAGACACTGAGCCTATTGTCATCTGTCAAGTCAAAGATATTGCGAACCGACATTTGCGGCACTATCATTATGGCAACTGATGGCGATGCCTGTTTCTGGACAACGGAAAAGGATGGCAGCTTTGTAATCCCTGAACATAGTAACGATGCCGGATCGCCTGTTGATGTCAACTCTGCATCCATTGATGAACTTACACGTATTATTCACATTGGGCCATCCCGGGCACAGCAACTGGTGACCCTCAGACCAATACATTTATTGGATGATTTACTTTACATACAGGGCATAGATGAGAAACGACTTGATGATATCAAACGACAGAACATAGCATTTGTTAACCAACCATGATTATTTATGAAGGCAGTTATTGACAGAATTGAAAACGAGACAGCCGTTATCCTGTTCGGTGATGATGAGGTAGTTCTGGATGTGCCATTACACCACCTTCCGGATGACGTCACAGAAGGAACATGGCTCCGGGTCGATTTTCTTATTGATGAACATACAACCAGTGACCGCATCCGAAAAAATAAATTTCTTCTCGAAAAGTTGATCAGAAAGGGCAGAGCCGGACAGAAAGATGCTGACCAATAGCAGGAAAGCTATCGGGTACCAAACAATTGTTTGTTGAAGAGGATGAACCATCCGTGACCGACTTATTTAGAATGAATAAAAATTTAAATTCATCCCATAAATTGATGATGAATTTCTTTTTATAAGCAAATTAAGGTGGTAACTTTGAACGAGTAGCGTTTAAGTATATATCAAACATACCAAGATGAGAACCAGGAAGATGTCAATTAAACCATGGTTGCGTCCAAGGCTGATCCTAATGTATAGCGGATTGCTCGTTGTTGTCTTTATGATGTGTGGGCGTTTATCAGATGAAGGAAATGAAACCATCGCAGAACTAAGAGAATTTGGTCTTAACCCTGAGCTGATCAGCGCGGAGGATTTTTTGTTGGGAAAAGTCCCTTTAAATTTCGAGCAGCGGTCGGGCGCTCCTTACAAACCCAGTTTTAATGAGGAACCCAGCATTCCCCCACAATGTTGGATAGAAACTGGCTATGGTACCCAAAATGCCTGCAAGTATTGTCATACTGATTACCTTAGCTCTATCAGGCATGGCAATGCCTTCCCGATTGGTTATCAGCAGATATTGTATAGCTTTCCCAGTCCCGGACTGAATCAGATACTCTGGCAAAATATCATTCACCCTCAACATATTGAGGAACGACTAAAGGCTGAGGGTGTTCAAATTCCTGATATCAATGATGTGGATTATATAAGGCAGGACAATTGGCGTCCTGCTTTTTCATTGGCACGATCAAACGGAAATGATGACTGGGTGAATGTTGATGACATCCAGAGTGATTGGGCTTTGTTCCCGGCACTCAACCCGGATCATCTTTTTCCCTTTTCAGACATAGACCCCACAAGAGGTGGCACCCATGGATATATTGACCAGGAAGGCTTTGTGAAAGATCAGTCTGATGAATATACCGGATGGAGAGCCATTAACTTCTTCCCATACGCCATATTTACGCCGCTTACGGGAAGTGTATCGGGAATATATATTCGCCTCCCCAAAGAGTTTTACTCTGTTGATGGGGCGATCAACATAGATATTTATAAGCAAAACCTCAACATACTTGAAAAAAATATCAAAAATCAGGGACCTGACGAAAAATACTATGTAGGCGACGCCTCACATACTGCTGTAAAGAAAGGATTCTATCCTGTTGGTACAGAGTTTGCCCACCCATTACACTATGTTGATCTTAAGGCAGATGGAGGTGCTGGAAGAAACCTTATGGCAGTATCTGACAGGGGAACCTTTGACTATTCCTTTCCAGGCACCAGATCTAAAAGAGTGAAAGAGATACGCTACATGTATAAATGGAAGGATGTTGATCTGGATGATATTGCAATGGATGACCACGAGGATGAAGGGTTTGGAGAGTTCGTGGGTAAGGAAGGTCAGGGATGGGTGGATAATGAAGGGGGCTGGATACTATCTGCCTATATAGAAGACCGTTATGGTAACTTACGGCCTCAAACTACCGAAGAACTTGCACAGTGTATTGGTTGCCATGGAAATGTCGGCAACACGGTTGATGCAGTATGGTCCTTTCAACGAAAATTGCCTGGTATGCTGGGGTGGCGTGAGATGGATTACGGCGCTTACAAAGCATCAGACCCCAGGTTTACACGCTTGCAGGATTATCTGCATGAGAATAGTGGGATGGGTGAGCTGGGTTATTTTTATTATACGGTGGTTGGTGCCGACCTCTATGGCATTATGCCTGAAGAAGTAAAAACACACATACTGCACTACAGCCGGATGAATAAACTTGACAATGAACTCGGCCTGTTACTTCCGCTCGAACTATTGTTTGATGACGAACAATTAAAGAACCTGGGTCAGAATGAGCGCAAAGCAATCCTGCTTGAAAGGCAGAAGGTAATGCGGCGCTATGCTCAAGATGCAGCATATCTCTATCAGCATACTGATGGAGAAGCATATATCAGGGGAGCCCTGTTATACCCATCCGGACAAACCATGAAAAATAATATTCAGCTATACCGGAAAATAGTGTTAGACCAAAGCTATAATCTCGGCAAGGATGTGTTTGGTACTGAACCGGAACATATTCCTTTTACGTTCCGTTCTGATGGAAAGGGATTAGACGCCGCCGGCAGCCCAATTCCGGTCGGAGCGGTTATCACCAGCAGACCCTACAATGAGGAGGGCGAAGGCTACACACCCACCGGCCTGGTTGCTGTTAATGATGATGGCGATCCCATAGACAGTAACGGAAATCCCGTCGGAGCTGAGTATTACCGTGCCGTAGGCCATGTGTCGAAAGGAGGCACCTTTGATATGATGTATAATCCCATTTTAAGTGACCGACCTTTCAGACCATCCCGATAATTTTATCATATTGACTATCTTTGCACCGGAATGATAAATCCCGGCCTGTGAATTATTTTCAATTGTTTTCTGCAAATAAGAAGATACTCTTATTTGGTCTATTGCTCGTATTCTTTTCCAGCTTTGGGCAAACCTTTGTTCTTTCTCTGTATATCCCTTGGTTTTTAGAGAGCTTTGAGATCAGTCAAAGTTTTTTTAGTGGGATGTATGCCCTTGCAACTTTGCTCAGTGCCTCTGTATTAATCGTCGTAGGCCAAAAGATAGATTATGTTCCTCTGAAAGGATTCTCCCTGTTTGCCATTATTGGTATGATAGCTGCTTCCCTGGTGGCTGCTCTCTCGTATCATGTCTTCATGCTGTTCGTTGCCTTGTTTATGCTTCGTTTTTTTGGTCAGGGGCTGTTAAGTCATACCGCGATGACCACCATGAGTCGCTATTTCAAAAAGGCCAGGGGGAAAGCCCTTAGTATTGCCTATCTGGGATTTCCAGCAGGAGAAGGATTACTGCCTGTACTGGTGGTTAGTCTGATCATGGTCATAGGATGGCGGGAGACATTCGGAGTCACTGCATTGTTAATGATCATTATTTTGTTGCCATTGGCCGTGTTTTTATTGAAGGGCGTGTCGATAGAACATATTGTTGAAGAAACCGATAAAACTGTTTATAAACAACGTATTGATAATCCCGAAGAAGCCAGGATATGGAGAAAAAGAGAGGTGTTAAATCATCCGTTATTCTACCTGTATGCACCCACTGTTTTTCTTATAGGGTTTCTTCAGACCGCGTTATTCTTCTTTCAAACTTTTATAGCTGCCGAGAAAGGTTGGAGTGTTGAATGGATGGCAGGTAGTATTATGGCCTACGCCATTGCATCTTCCATGTTATCTATTGGTGCAGGGCCACTGATTGATCGCTTCTCTGCCAGCAGAATATTTCCCTTTATTCTGATACCATTGTCTTTCGGATTACTGGTTCTAAGCTATGCCTCACACCCTTTTCTTACACCGGTGTTCTGGCTTTTAATTGGTGTGTCAGGGGGAGTCAGTTCACCTGTGTCATCATCACTCTACGCAGAAACCTTTGGAACCAAAAGCCTTGGAACTGTGAGAAGCCTGTTTACGTTCGTTATGGTGATGAGTACAGCATTGGGCCCCATAGTGTATAGTTTGTTGCTGGACAGGGGGTTGACCTTTATGGCGATCCATTGGGGTGTGATCGTTGTAATCATGCTGAATGTGGTGTTTATTCTGGCCTTGTCAAGATCATTCAGATCAAAAGGGAAATGACCTCGCTGAGAAAAACAGCATTCTACTCATTTAATCATTTACCTTGTCATGTAAAGACCTGAATCCTTTACCGAGGATCTCTGTAGCATCAATGACCGTTACAAATGCGTCAGGATCAATCTGATGGATAAAATCCTGAAGCATAGCAACTTCTCTGCGGGTAACGTTTACAAAAATGATCTTTTTGTCTGCATTATTATACATCCCTTTGCCTTCCAGATACGTACCCCCCCTGTTCAGGTCTTTCATTATTTTTGTTCCAATCTCCTTAAATTTATCCGAAACGATAAATAATGTTTTTTCGTACGAAACACCTTCAAGAACTCCGTCAACCACCTTCCCTGTAATAAAGATTACGATCCATGAGTATAATGGGATGGTCCAGTCGCCGAATGCAACCAAACCAACCAGGACGATCACAGAATCGGCAATCATCAGCGCCTGACCTACTGGGATGCGCATATATTTGGCCATTATCATGGCCACGATGCTTGTTCCACCAGAGGTTGCGCGTGATTTGAATATAAGCCCAAGGCCAAACCCCACAAGCACCCCTCCAAAAATGCCCGATAATAGCATATCGTCCGGAACCAGCGGCATATCGCCCCAGAGCCAGGTAAGACCGTCAATAAAAACAGATGCCAGAACAAAACCAACAATGGTTTTTACGCCAAAACGTGGTCCCAGTATTCGTACCCCGATGATGGTCAATGGTATATTGAATGCCAGCCCTGTTAACCCTATGGGTATGCCTACAAGATGATGAAGTACTATACCGATTCCATAGACGCCACCTGGTACGATCTTATTGGGTGCAATAAAAAAAACGAATCCAGCTGCCATGATCAGTGCGCCAAGCGTAATCAGGAAGTATGAGATGAACCACTTGCGCGAGAATACTTTTTCTTTGGAAACAAAGGTCATTTCAGGAAAATTTAGATTAACTTCGTGAGAATTTCTGGCGGCAAAGTTAATCAGATTTTATTCATCATGAGATTATTGGAATTTGTATTTTTGCAGTGATATTGTCTACTGCTACTAAAAGGTCTTGCACAAAATGGAAATGCGAAAAATAAAGAGGGCTCTGATATCTGTATACCACAAGGAGCCTGCCCGTAAGTTGATTGAGAGTCTTAACAGTCAGGGTTGTGAGTTGTATTCTACGGGCGGAACACATACCTGGATTCAGGAACTTGGGATACCTGTGAAGGCCATTGATGAGATTACCTCCTATCCTTCTATACTGGGGGGGCGTGTGAAAACCCTTCATCCTTCGGTATTTGGTGGAATCCTGGCCAGGCGGGGTCTTAAGTCTGATCAGGAACAGGTGGAACAACATCAAATACCACTTTTTGATATGGTTGTGGTTGATCTGTATCCGTTTGAAGAAACCCTGGCCAGTGGTGGTAGCCATGACGACATGATTGAGAAAATTGATATTGGTGGGATATCGTTGATCCGGGCTGCTGCGAAGAATTATCTCGATGTTACTGTAGTTCCCTCTGCTGAATACTTTGACCATGTTTCAGCCCTGCTGCAATCTGGCCATGGGGAGATTACACTTGCTGAAAGGAAGAAGTTAGCTGCTGCTGCATTTGATGTTTCCTCATACTATGATACGGCCATATTCCATTACCTTCAGGGTGAGGAGCAGCAGGTGTTTAAATATGATGTCAGGCCCTCCATGTTGCTAAGGTACGGAGAGAACCCACATCAACAGGGAAGTTTTTTCGGACAACTGGACAGGAATTTTGAGCAACTTAATGGCAAGTCATTATCATACAATAATTTACTTGATATTGATGCCGCGATCGCGTTAATGGCTGATTTCTCTGATCCATGTTTTGCCATCATCAAGCATACCAATGTTTGTGGAATCGCCGTTAGAGATGACCTTGCCGGGGCCTGGAAGGCGGCTTTGGAAGGTGATCCGGTTTCTGCCTTCGGAGGAATAATAATTACCAACAGACCAGTTACAAAAGATGTAGCCATCTCAATAAGCGATTTGTTTTATGAAGTCCTGCTTGCACCAAGCTTTAAAGAAGACAGCCTCGACATCCTGAGGCAGAAGAAAAATCGCATCATACTTAAAACAAAGCACATACCCGGGTCGGATGCCGGATTCCGATCGGTTCTTAACGGCATACTTTGGCAAACAGCTGACAGAGGCAGCGTGGCGAAAGAGCAATGGCATCATGCTACCCGCGTTGTACCCTCTGAATTAGAGGCAACAGACCTGTTTTTTGCCAACATTGTGGTTAAACATTTGAAATCCAATGCCATCTCACTGGTCAGGAATAAACAGCTCCTTGGTATAGGGGCGGGACAAACATCCAGGGTTGATGCCTTGAAACAGGCCATTGCAAAGGCCAGAGCCTTTGGCCATGACCTGAATGGAGCCGTGATGGCCTCCGACGCTTTTTTCCCGTTCCCCGACTGTGTTGAAATAGCTTATGAGGCAGGAATTACATCCGTGATACAACCTGGTGGTTCCGTTAAAGACCAGGAATCGATCGACTATTGTGATAAAACGGGCATGTCGATGGTGTTTACAGGAAGGCGTCATTTTAAACATTAATTCTTTTAATATGTCATTCGATGGGATTATTCTCTTTTCTTACTAAAGAAATTGCTATTGATTTGGGTACGGCGAACACCATTATCATTCATAATGATAAGGTAGTTGTTGAAGAGCCTTCAATAGTTGCAATAGATCGTGTTAGCGGAAAAATTATTGCCGTTGGCAAACAAGCCATGATGATGCATGGCAAAACGCACGAAAATATACGGACACTCAGACCATTGCGAGATGGTGTTATTGCTGATTTCCAGGCCGCTGAATCTATGATACGGGCAATGATCAAGATGATTGACACCAAAAAACCGATGTTCCCGCCATCTTTGAAAATGGTTATTTGTATACCTTCAGGGATCACTGAAGTGGAGGAACGGGCAGTAAGAGATAGTTGCGAGCAGGCTGGTGCAAAGGATGTCAGGCTTATTCACGAACCTATGGCAGCTGCAATAGGAATCGGTATCGATGTACTGGAACCTGTAGGCAACATAATTATTGATGTTGGAGGTGGTACAACAGAAATAGCCGTTATAGCACTGGGCGGTATTGTGTGCAATAAATCCATCAGGATAGCAGGCGACGACTTTACAGCTGATATCATGGAATTCATGAGAAAACAGCATAACATACTGATCGGAGAACGAACAGCTGAAAAGATAAAGATAGAAATCGGTTCAGCCCTTTCGGAACTTGACAATCCGCCTCCTGATATTGCTGTACATGGGAGGGATATGATGACCGGTATTCCCAAAGAGATAAAGATTGGCTATGCAGAAGTAGCTCATGCATTGGATAAATCGATTTCAAAGATTGAAGCGGCAGTTATGAATGCCCTGGAGATGACGCCTCCGGAACTGGCGGCAGATATCTTTAAAACAGGTATTTATATGGCCGGTGGGGGCTCACTACTTAGAGGTCTTGACAAAAGGATTGCCATGAAAACCAGGCTGGCAGTTCATGTTGCAGAAGACCCATTGCGGGCAGTTGCTCGTGGTACCGGAATTGCACTTAAGAACTTCGACAGGTTCCCATTCCTGATCAAATAATTTTAACAAATAACGCTGCCAATACTC
>SKYG01000353.1 GCA_007128045.1 Bacteroidales bacterium
ACTGCCTGCATCCCTGCATACATAGGCACATAAACGGTGGTGTTGGTGTCATCCACCCCAAACCAAAGGATACCTCCTACCGGATCAGGATACCGACTGCGTAGCTGAGCAATATACGAAAAGGCAGTTTGTTGCGTGGCTGTGGTGCGTTCATGTACATAGGTTTTTCCATCTAGCTCCCAGGTAAGAGGCCTCCAGCGGTATGGCTTTCCCCAAGGGCCAGCGCCGATGTCCTGACTCATATCATACTCCGTGCCTTGCAGGTAATCCCTTTTAAAACTGATCAGATCCTGTACTGAGAGTTTGCGTTCCGGTTTGATATATAAGGGCATGCGATTGGTCAGGTCGTATCCCATCGCGTAATCTTTATATCTTTCCATCCCCTGGTCTACTTCCTTGAACATGCTCCATACCCGTGCCTCACAAAAGCGGGCCGCACCAAAGTCGATCGGGGCATAGGCATCGGAAAAGGAAAAATCTGCATCTGCTCCATCGTAATACCCCTTTCTCCTGGCGAAGCTGATCACATCATGGGCATACACCACCCTGATATCCGGGCTATGGATCAGATCCAGGTTACGGCAACTGATGGAAGTTGTCTTATCTTCCAGGGGGAAGGTCATGATCCGGGCATGGTTGGCATGTGCCGATATATACCCGTCAGGAATACGTTTGGCAACCCACACAGCCCCTTTGTCAGCATTGAAATTCGTACGGCTGCGACGATCGTATTGCCAGTCAGTGCCTTTGCCAATCAGTTCCATGATCCACACCTCGCCAGGGTCGGCGATGGAAAACGACTCCCCGGGGCCATAATAGCCGTGTGTTTCGACCAGCTCAGCTATGTTACGTATGGCGTCGCGGGCCGTTGCAGAACGTTGCATTGAAACAAACATCAAACTGCCATAATCAATCCCGCCGGTGGTATCGGCCAACTCTGACCGCCCCCCAAAGGTAGTCTCACCAATGGCTACCTGTTTCTCATTCATGAATCCAATCACCGTAAACGTATGCGAAGGGTGAGGGATCTTGTCCAATGGCTTATGACTGCCCCGGTAATGGGCCTGAAAGTAAGCCCCTTCAGGCTGTGGGCCTCCGGGGAGGTAGTACAACTCACCGTAGCGGATGTGTGAATCAGCAGCATAACTGATCATGCTTGAGCCATCGACTGAAGCCCCAGGCGTTACCAGATAACTCGTACATGCCAGCAACAAACCTGTACCCGCGAAAAAGATCATGGCAAATGCCAATACATGTTTTTTACCCATCTGTTTAACATTGTTTTTATGTGTGATACTTATTTTCTTTGTGATACGTACTCTTTTCGTGGGACAAATATACTTAATCCCGCATAATTGCTTGTTATAGGTCACCCAACTGATGATTGTTGTGGTGCTTGTTCAGCATTTTAAAAATAATTGGCATTAATGAAAACCTTTCCTGTCAGATAATTGTTACTTTTGCAGGGAAATTTTTTACATGTCAATGGGTTCTAAAAGAGTATTAAGTAAGATGATGATCATGCTGGCCATACCGGCTGTCATGATGTTGTTTTACAACCAAAAGGCCAACTGGCATTACCACATCACCGACAAAGGGTTTGTTATAGAGCACGCACACCCTTTCAAGAACTCACAATTACCCGACTCTCCCTACCAAAACCATAAGCATAGCGATTCAGAGTATGTTGTGCTGGCACAAATATCACATATTGCAACCACTTTGGTGATTGCAATCGCTATCGCAGGTTTTATACATTTTCTCAGGCCCAATCAGAATGAACGGAGGCTTACCCTATTTTTTCCAAAATTGGAGTTAAGCGCCCGGCTTTTAAGAGCACCCCCTGTTACTAATTGATAATCCCTGCGCAAAACATTATGTAATTGCCAATGAACAACAAGTCATTTGCAAGGCGGCGCCAGGAAATTCCAGGAAGGCATTCAACCTAATCATAAGCGTTCCGGAAGCATACACGAAAATTCATGATGCGTCGTATTCTTCTTAACGTATCCAGGAGCATAAGATCGTGCGCTTCACGGTTGTCTTTTAAACAATATCATTTCGGTTAATTAATACATTTACAAATATGAACACCCTACATATGAACAAAATTGCTACGAAATTCAATTTCCGATCCATCTCTATCATATTTTTATTCCTTTTTTTTATTTCCGCATCAGTATCCGCTGAAAGTGAACAGCGACCCCGTACCGACGCCAATGTGTTTGGACATGTTGTGGATGCCAACACAGGAGAACACATCCCATTTATCAACCTGATCGTTGAGGGTACCCGCATAGGAACCATCACCGATGCATCAGGCCATTACCTGCTTACAAACCTGCCTGTGGGAGAGCACACACTGGTGGTTCAGGGGCTTGGGTTCAAAACCACCCGCACCACATTTGAGGCAATTGAGAAAACCACCATCGAGGTTGATATTGACATAGAACGTGATGTGATCCGACTCGATGAGATCGTCATCACAGCATCACCAACGCAGAGTGGGTTTCGTTATCAGCCAGATCAGGCCTTTTCGAGCGAAGACCTGCAGAGACGCAGTGAGGCAAGCTTTGGTGAGATGCTGAATACAGAGCCCGGTGTAAGCATGCGCTCTTTAGGATCAGCACCATCACGACCGGTGATCCGTGGTCTTGATGGCGACCGCATCCTTATCCTGGAAAACGGAGAACGCATGGGTGATATATCTGAAACTTCGGCAGATCATTCCATCTCCTTAGACCCTCTGGTTGCCTCCAGGGTCGAAGTGGTAAGAGGGCCTGCAAGCCTTTTGTACGGTTCCAGCGCCTTAGGCGGTGTCATCAACCTGATGACCACCGACATTCCCGATGATGCCGACCAGGGCAGCAGCGGCATATTTTCTCTGCAGGGATCAAGTGTTAACAATATGGGAGCGGGTTTTGGAAGGTATACCTATGGTGGCGACAAACTATCTGCATCCGCAAGACTAAGCTATCGTGAAGCCGGCAATATCAACACCCCGGATGGGATGCTATATGGCACCTCTATGCAAAGCTATGATGGCGCTGCCGGAATCGGCTTCAACAAAGACAACAGGGTCGGTGGACTTAGCTTCTCCCTGTCCAGTCAAGCCTATGAAATCCCTGACGGCATTGACAACCCGGATGAGTCAGTAGAAATAAGAATGCAGCGTCAAGCATTGCAAGGCCGGCTTAGCTATCAGCGTCAGGGCTTTTTTGATAAGGCACAGCTTCGCTTCAATGCATCCAGGATGTATCAGGATGAGGTTGTTCTGGAAAGAATCAATGGCAGTTGGGATGAAGAGGTGGAACTAACTTACGAGAAGTATGCCTTCAGCTCTACCCTTACCACCCAGCATAAACCCTTTGGAATGTTTGACAGGGGGGCTATCGGCTTAAATATGCACGGTCATGAACTTAATGTCGGTGGTGAAGAGATATATACCCCGGGAGAACGCAGGGTCTCCATCGGATTGTTTTCTTTCCAGGAAATACCACTAAGCAATATTTTTAGGATGCAAGCAGGACTAAGGCTTGATTTTCAACATACTGCTGCATTATCTAATGCCCTTTTCCCGACCATTGACAGCAAACGAAGCGCCGTAAACTACTCCGGGTCTATTGGTTTGAACCACAGACCACTGGAAAGTATCGAGGTAGGCGGACAGTTTGCCCGCTCACACCGCAACCCATCCATTGAAGAACTGTTCGCCTATGGCCCTCACCTGGGCGGAGGCGTATTTGAACTGGGAGATGCAAATCTAAAAGATGAAATCGGACATGGGGGTGACTATTTTATTCGCTATAGCAGCGACAAGCTTCAACTGGAAGCAGCGGGATTTGTCAATTATTTCAGAAACTTCATCATATTTCAACCCACAGGCCTTGTCGATGAAGATTCTGGATACCCCATCTTCAGGTATGAAGGTGATGAAGCCAGGCTTATTGGAGGGGAAATAAGCCTGAACTATATGCCCGCAGCAGGCCTGAGCCTAAAAGGAGGTATCGACTATGTAAGTGGCAAACGCCTCACAAATGGAGACGACTACCTGCCTTTTATTCCACCCTTTCGCTTCACTGCCAATGCTGAATACGACCTTGGGAATGCCTGGGTTGGTGGCAATATCCTTGTGGCAGCAACACAAGACCGGGTTGCGCCCGATGAAGACCCAACAGAGGGGTATACCCTGGTCGGACTCATTGCAGGATACCGCCTAAATGCAGCCGGAAGGCATGTTATCGTACTGAGGGCCGACAACCTGCTTAACACCAGATACAGGGACCACCTGTCAAGAATCGAAGACAGAAACTTCCCCATGCCCGGCAGAAACATTAACCTGGCATACCGCTGGTTCTTTTAAAA
>SKYG01000348.1 GCA_007128045.1 Bacteroidales bacterium
AACAGATAAACAAATCAACCTTAAACTCCTAAACTTTTAAACTCCTAAACTTTTCAACTCCTAAACTATCTTTTAGAAAGTTCCGTTTTCTCATACTGTTGTATTTCGGCGATGAAGTCTGTTCCGACGGGCACTTCTTTGGTCATGCAGTAGTAATCCCATACTGCGCCGAATGGCATCGACTTGGCTTCTTCCAGCAGTGCCAGGCGTTCAAAATACTGTCCATTCTCATCATAAGCACGCAGTTGCGGTGTAGGATTCAGCAATGCCAGGAGGATGGCTTTTTGTGCTGCCCTGACGCCTGTTACGTAGGCTCCGATGCGGTTGATGCTGGCATCAAAGAAGTCCAGTCCGATGTTTACCTTATCCAGCTTGTCTGCCCATACGATCTCTTCGAAGAGAGCTCTTACCTCGTCGCTCAGTGTAACCACATGGTCGCTATCCCAGCGGATCGGGCGTGTCACATGGAAGAGCAACTCAGGGATGAACTGGAATACGGCCGACACCTTGTCGGATACCTGTTCGGTGGGATGGAAGTGTCCGATATCCAGGCACAGCATCATCTTGTTGGCTACTGCATAGCCCAGGTAAAACTCATGGGAGCCTACCGTGTAGGCCTCAAGACCTATCCCAAAAAGTTTGGCTTCCACTGCGTCGGCCATCAGGCTGGCATCCTGCTTCACCGCCAGGATTTTATCCAGCGAGTCCTTCAGGTGGGCACGGTGCTTATAGCGGTTTACCGTAAGGTCTTTTGAGCCATCAGGGATCCAGATGTTGTGGACGCTGCGGCTGCCCAGCTCGCGGCCCATATGTGCGGCGATGTCGCGGCACTTTATCACGTGTTCGATCCAGAACTCACGAATGGCCGGGTCATTATCTGACAGGGTATATCCAGAGTCTGCATTGGGGTGTGAAAACAAGGTGCAGTTAAAGTCAAGGCCTACCCCCTGCCCTTTTGCCCAGTCGATCCAGGTGTCGAAATGTTCAGGGCCGATCTCGTTGCGCTCTACTGTGCCTGAGCGGAAGTCGCCGTAGATGGCATGCAGGTTCAACCGTTGCTTGCCGGGAAGCAGCGACATGGCCTTGCTGATATCCTGCTGGGCCTGCTCTATGGTTCTTGCCTTACCAGGATAGTTTCCGGTAGCCTGGATACCACCACTTAATGCACCATCGGGGTTTTCAAAACCCACAACGTCGTCCGACTGCCAGCAGTGCATGCTGATGGCAGTGATATCCATTTGTTTCAATACCGATTCTGTGTCTACGCCCATCTCTGCGTAACGTTCCTTTGCCAATTCATAGGCTTTTTTGATGTTCTCTGTCTTTGACATATCTTTTCGTTTTATTTAATGATTAATTATATTGTTTGGGTTACGTTTGATCGTTCAGGCAACCATCACGCCATATAAAACACCTCTTCCAGGGGAATGGTTACTGGTGAGTTGTCGGGATTGGTTTCCATGATATCTGCCATATAGGCCCACCACTTTTGTACGATGGCGGTGCTGCCCAGGTCCTGTGAGGATGCATCGCCAGATTGTTTCTGGCAGGCAAACAAGATATTGGTCTCTTCATCCAGGAATATGGAATAATCCAACACCCCTGATTCACGAATGAGCTGCTCCAGCTCCGGCCATATTGCATCGTGGCGTTTCTTATACTCCTCTTTCATGCCTGGCTTAAGTTTCATTTTGAATGCAAATCGTTTCATATATACGTGCTTTTTATAAGAAATTAGAATTGTCTGGCTGGTTGTTTCCTAAACTTAATGTTTACGATGGCTATACTAAACCAACAATAAAGGTAGATAGTATCAGTATGGTGATTCCTATTACCAGCACCACGATGGTTTTTCTTCCCGTGCCTTTCCATTCCTTCAAGAAAATGCCCCAGATATTGCTGAAGGCGATGTTCAGCGCCATCAGGATGCTCCAGGCAAAGGCGATCATCTCTGGGGGAAGTTGGCTGCGACCCATCCCATAAAAGTGAAACTGCAAAAACCATAGCGTACCGGCAATAAAGGTAAAGAAGATATTTCCAAGCAATACATTGCCTGGCACTCCCAGATAGTCTTTATACGTTTTGTTCTTAATGTTTAGAAACCCGCAATAGATCAGGTTGGTGATAAACCCGCCGAGCAGGATAAAGATCAGTGAAGGGTTACTGGCAAACAGCGGGTTCACCCCTTTAGATAAAGCCGTAGCCTCTATCTGGCCTGCTGCTTCAAACCCATAACTCATGCCGGCACTCATCACCCCGGCGAGTATGGCTATCAATATACCCTTCTTCAGCGCAAATTCCTTGATGGCTTTCCTCTTCTCCTCTTCGGTAAGTTCTTTGTTCTTAAGTGATCCGGCATAGCCTATCACAACGATACCTGCTATAGTTATTGCCACACCTACCAGGGTTAGTATGCCTCCCTGTGTTGAGAGCAGATTCTCACCGGCTACAATAGGCGGTATCAATGTACCGAATGCCGCACAAAACCCCAATGCAACACTCTGCCCCAGGGCAACGCCCAGGTACCTCAGACTAAGCCCAAAGGTCAGACCACCAACGCCCCACATCGCTCCGAAGAGCATGGCCAGCCATTTGGCAGAGGCCGGAGCTTCCGATAAGATTGGAATCAATTGACCCGAAGGTACGGTCAGCAAGGCAAACACCCAGGGCATAATCAGCCAGGCTGTAACACCGTGGGTGATCCAGTAGGACTCCCATGCCCACGACCTTACTTTCTTAAAAGGAACATAAAAGCTGGCAGCACCTAAGCTGCCTAATGCGATCAATGCAACACCAAGTAATGGATTCATATTTTGATAATTTTAGGATTGAACGACAAATCTATGCCTATTTTAAACACACAACAATACACTATTTACATGATATTTTGCACTTTTTGTATATTTGATTGCGCGTACTGATGATTCATTATAAAATTGTATCTTGCTCATGTATAACCATCTGAAAAATATACATACATGCATCCGAGATAATATTTGTTTATTTTATTCAGCAGAAAGTCGAAGGTCGAGGGTCTAAGGTCAAAGGCCAGGCATCTTTCGACTTTCGACCTTCGACTTTTGACAAAATAAAAACACATGAAAGAATTCATGAAGTACCTTACCCCCGGAAAAGATGACACCAACTGGGGCATCTATTTGAATGTGGCAGGCAAGACAATCGCTCCCCCGGGGATGGAATATCCAAGCCCTATTCACCCCAGCGGATACTATTTCACTTGGGAGTACGGCCGCATTCTTCATGAATACCAAGTCAACTACATCACTGTTGGTGGTGGGGTCTATGAAGATCAGTCAGGCACCTACCACCTGAAAGCCGGCACCATCATAATCGTGAAACCAGGTGTGTGGCATCGATATAAGCCCGACAACGACCTGGGGTGGACAGAGAACTACCTGGGCTTTAATGGCATGATAGCCGACCACCTGTTTTCAAGCAGTGAGCTAAAATCATCCAGGCCCATCATCGAAGTTGGATACAGGGAAGAGATCATCGACACCTATCATTCTATTTTCAAATCTGTCAAGGAGGAGAAGCCAGGCTTTCAGCAAATATCTTCCGGCATGGTCATCAAACTTCTGGGACATCTGACATCTATCAAAAAACAAAAGATCTTTGTTGAAACACGCATTGAGAAGATCATTCAGGAGGCCTGCTATATGATCAGGGAAAACTATGAAAAAGACATTGACTTTGTTGAATTTGCCAGGCAACATAATATGGCATACTCCTATTTCAGAAATATGTTCAAGCTTTACACGGGACTTCCTCTAACAAAATACCAGTTGGGCTTACGCATCATCAGGGCCAAGGAGTTGCTTCTCTCCACCAACAAAATTATCAAAGAGGTATGCTATGAGGTGGGATTTGAGTCATTGTATTATTTCAGCAGGCAGTTTAAAAACAAGGTCGGCGTCTCCCCTGCAAAGTTCCGCAATGCAGCAAAGATGAACAAAAGCCGATAAACTGCATTTGCTTGCTAAGACGCGTTTCTTCGTCATTCAGCAAGAGCGCAAAGCATGAATAAAGCAATTGCTATGTTATCGGCTCAGAATCCCCGGCAAAGAGCAGCCTGAATCCGTTCGCCGAAAAAATATTGACCTGCAAAGTGTGTTTATGTATCTTTGCATATGACACTGTAACATCAATGCCATGAAAGAGCAACAAGCACCACCCACTGCCGAAGACATCCTGGGGCGATACGAACAACCGTTGACCTTCGAGAAGGTCTGGGCCATGTTCCAGGAAACAGATAAGAAGTTCCAGGATACGGATAAGAAGTTCCAGGATACAGACAAGAAGTTCCAGGATACGGACAAGAAGTTCCAGGATAC
>SKYG01000317.1 GCA_007128045.1 Bacteroidales bacterium
TATTCACCGATAAGCGAGCGGAATCATATATACATCAAAGGGTAAAAGATATGATGACGGCACGATTGGAAATGCCTCGAAGGCTGTCGGTGAGTTACACCAACCTGGGTATTATCAGACGGCATGAGAACCGGCCTGAAGAAGCCGTAGAGTACTATGTCAGGGCCCTGGAGCTTTGGGAGGATAATCTGGCCGCCAAAAACAACCTGAATATCATTTTTGGCAGACCGGTAGAAAAACATGGTTTTTTCAGGAGGCTTTTTCCTCCACGAAGGTCGAAAGTCGAAGGTCGAAAGTAGTAAAGTAGAAAGTCAAAGGTCAAAGGTCAAAAGTCAAAGGTCAATAATACAAACAATAACCACATGAAGAATAATGCATTGAAATTTAGGAAAATAACTGTGAGATGTGTCCTCTTACTCAATTCACTCATTTTTCCATTGTTGCTCTATGCGCAGGGCAGTGAACAGGGAGACTTCTCTGTTAAATTTGGTGGCTTTATAAAAAATGACTTCTTCTATGATACGCGGCAGGTGGTGGCTGCCAGGGAGGGGCATTTCCTGCTGTGGCCTGCCAGGCCCTCATTTGACCAGGAAGGTCAGGATATCAATGATGTGCCATCGCTAAACTTCTTGTCGATACAGACCCGCCTGAATGCGGCTTTTACCGCACCGGAAGTATATGGCTTCAAAATTACCGGAATGGTGGAAGGGGCTTTTTTTGGACATTCCAATCCCGACATCAATGGCTTCCGGCTCAGGCATGCCTTCGTCAGACTGCAACGCAACGCGTCAGAGATTTTGTTTGGCCAGTTCTGGAACCCGTTGTTCTTTACCGCATCTTTTCCTGATGTGGTATCGTTTAATACCGGCGTTCCATTTCAGCCATTCTCCAGGAACCCGCAGATACGATATACCTTCAGGGCCAAAGGTGTCAGCCTGGTTGCCGCTGCTTTGTCGCAGCGCGACTTTGCCAGCGTCGGTCCGGCCGGAGCCAGTTCTGTATATCTGCGGAATGCGGCCATGCCCGATTTGCATATGCAGGTACATTATACCCTGTCAAAACCTGATGCACCGACCTCGCTGACGACCGGAGCAGGTATAGCCTGGAAAAAGATTGTCCCTGAGCTTATCACTCCGCAGGGTTACAAAACAGATGCAGGCGTTTCCGGGTTCAGCTTCGGAGGCTTTGCCAGACTCAACCTGCCTTCAGTTACATTGAAAGCCCAGTACGTGCTCGGTCAGAATACCACAGACCTTCTTATCATTGGGGGATATGGTATCAGTCAGGTGGTCGACCAGTCAAAAGGCATTGTGGAATATACCCCTCTGAAAACCCGTCAGGTATGGATTGAGGCACATACCAACGGTAAGGTTCTGCAACCTGGCATCTTTATCGGCATGTCTGAGAACCTCGGCGCTGTATCCGATCTTTTGCCAGGCACATCAGTAACTGGTTTAGGAACAGATATTAAAACCCTTTTCAGGGTGTCGCCCCGTGTTCACTACAACCTTGGCAGTGCCCGCTTTGCCCTGGAGTGCGAGTACACCAGGGCGGCATTCGGTACTGTCAATATAAATCAGAACAGCAGGGGAGTGCCTGTCGATGTGACAGATGTGTCAAACCTGCGACTGTTGTTTGCTGTGTATTTGTTTATCTGACCTGAATGAAATGTATGAATAATCCGGTCTAAGTATGATACTGGGATTAATTTCTGATATTCACGAAGACATTGTCTCTTTGAGAAAAGCCATCGACAGGCTCGATAAGGAAAAATGTGACCGCATCTTATGCCTGGGCGACATCATTGGTTTTAGTCCGCTGTATTATTCATATGCAGATACCCGCGATGCGAATGCCTGTATCGATTTGATCAGACAAAGCTGCACCCATGTGGTTGCCGGCAACCACGACCTGTTCTCTGCCGGCCTGGTACCGAGAAATAATGCGGGCATCACCTATCCGGAGGACTGGTTTGCACTGCCTCTGAGCGATAGGATGAAGCTGATGGAAGGACAGATATGGCTATACGAGAGTGAGATACTCCCGCTGTTGACCAGTGAAAATACTGAATATCTGCGATCGTTGCCCGAATCGGCTGTGGTAGAGACCGGCGGCCATAATATTTTTGTCTCTCATTTCATGTATCCGGATGTGACCGGTTCGCTGAGAAAAAGAATTGATGACATCTGTGATTACAGAGAGCATTTTTGGCATATGCGAAAAAATAATTGTATCTTGTCATTCTCAGGGCATATGCACAAGGAGGGCTTCGAGGTAGTCAACGGCTCAGGATACCAGGAGTTTGGCTTCCGAAAGAAACGAATACGTCCTACGGAAACCTTCATTGGGTTGCCTGCGGTTGCCAGCGGGAGAAATAAAAGCGGTGCTGCCGTGTTCAATACGGGAAATTTTGAATTCAATGCCATCAGAATTTAAATGCTACCTGATCTCATGAGAAGATTTTTCTTTATCCGGATCATCATCCCAGCCATTCTGGTTATATTGTTGTATGTCATTTCTTTTTCGGTGATCTTTCTTCCGATGGTGGAGAGGGGCTTTATGGAGCGCAAGAAGGAGATGATCAAGGAACTGACGAATTCTACCTGGAGTGTGGTGGATGAGTTTCACCGTGAAGCCTTACGGGGAGTACTTACCGAGGATGTTGCCAAGCAGATGGCCATCAACAAGGTTGAAGCCATTCGTTACGGGGAAGAGGCAAAGGATTATTTCTGGATCACCGATATGGTGCCGGTAATGATCATGCATCCTTACCGTCCGGATTTGAATAGACAAAATGTTTCAGACTACACTGATCCCCAGGGTACCAGGCTGTTTGCCGAAGCGGTAAGAACGGTGGAGGATGGCGGCGATGGATACATCGACTATTGGTGGCAGTGGAAAGATGACAGCACCCGCATCGTACCCAAACTATCGTATGTAAAGGTCTTTGAACCATGGCAATGGATCATAGGCACTGGCATATATCTGGAGGATGTCAAGGAAGAGATCAACGTGATCAGGGGCAGACTTATCCGTATTACTTTATTGTTCCTTTTGTTGGTCATATTGATTGTATTGTATATTATGCGACAAAGTCTGAAGATTGAGAACAGGCGTCTTGATGTAGAAGAGAAGCTGAAGCAGTCGCATATGAAATACAAAAAGCTGGTGGATGCTTCTACTGAGAGTACCATGATGTGGCTCAACGGCAGGCTTACCTACTTCAATCAACCTATGCTTGAAATGACGGGGTATACCCGCATGGAGATGATGGATAAGTCAGTGGATGAGCTGATTGAGATCCCGGGAAAGCCTCTCGAAACTACTATTACAGACCTGGAGCAATCCAAAAATTATGAGGCATGGCTGATTACCAGAGAAGGAAAGAAGATAGACATAGTGCTTACCATTTCAGCCATAGTCATTGACAACCAGCGTGGCTATATTTTTATCATCAAGGAGGTAACTCGTCACCTGATCCGTGACAAATCAGCGGAAATGCTACAGGAGGAACTCAGGACATCCCTTCTCATGATGAATACACCCTTAAAGTCATTTGTGCGTCATGCTGAAAACGTTGATATGGATCAGAGATTGCAGGATGTTGCACAATTGATGGTAGACAAGCAAGCTGATCTGTTATTCGTGACTAAAGGCAGGAATGAGCTTGTGGGGGTGTTGCACAAGGACCAGTTCGCTTTGCAGGCAATGGCAGGCCAGTCAGACCCCAATGCAAAGGTATACCTTTACATGAAGTCGCCGGTTACTTTTATGGATGATAGCCGTTTGCTCTTTGAAGCTTTGTTCCTGATGGAGCAACAGGCCATTACTTACCTGGTAATAAGAGACAGTAAAAAACAGGTTGCCGGTTATGTGTCAAAACACGACCTTCTTGAAGCCCAACAGAATGCGTCGCTGTTACTGGTCAGAAAAATTGAGAAAGCACAGATGCTGACACAGCTTCAGTCACTGTATGATAAATTGCCTGGCATATTATACGTGCTGCTAAGTACCGACTCCAACTGTCGCAACATAGCGCAAATCTCCACAGCTATCTCTGATGCCATTGAAAAGAGGGTGGTAGAGCTTTGCATCGGGATGCTGGGAAAACCTCCCGGGCCATTTGCCTTTGTGGCGTTGGGGAGCGACGGCAGGGAAGAGCAAACCCTGAAAACTGACCAGGACAACGCTATCATTTATGCCGATCAAATAACAACAGAAGAGAGGGAATACTTTCTTGAGTTGGCCAGGAGAATAAACCGATGGCTTAATGACATCGGTTATGAGTTTTGTAAAGGCAAGATCATGGCCCAAAACCCCGATTGGTGCCAGCCGCTCTCAAAGTGGAAGGAATA
>SKYG01000274.1 GCA_007128045.1 Bacteroidales bacterium
AAAGACGGTTGAAGGGTTAAAGAAAAGGCCGATAACAGGTATAGGCCGGGCTTGACCGACATCCCAAATGATTGATATGGCCTCTGTAGGGACAGGGCTTGACCTGTCCGTAGAAGGGCTTGACCGGCCTCCCAAATGGTTGATATGGCCACTGTAGGGACAGGGCTCGACCTGTCCTTAGAAGGGCTCGACCTGTCCTTAGAAGGGCTCGACCTGTCCGGTAAAGGGTTACAGCTTACTCATTAATGGCCTTCACGCCAGGCAGTACAATACCTTCCATATATTCGAGCAGGGCGCCACCGCCGGTGCTGACATAGCTTACTTTGTCTGCCATTCCGAGTTGGTTGATGGCTGCCACGGAGTCACCACCACCTACAAGTGTGAATGCGCCTTTTTCAGTGGCTTTAACCAGGGCTTCGGCAACGGCTTTGGTGCCGCCGGCGAAATTGCTCATTTCAAAAACGCCCATCGGGCCATTCCACAGTACGGTTTTCGCATTCACGATGATTTCGGCGAATCTTTTGTTGCTTTCAGAGCCGGTATCAAGGCCGAGCCATCCATCAGGAATGTCGGAGGCATTGCATTCTTTAAAGTTCGCATCATTGGAAAAGGCGTCTGCAGCGATTGTATCTACAGGGATATGTATATTGACTCCTTTTTCTTTGGCACTTGCCAGGATGTCTCTTGCGGTTTGGAGGAAGTCATCTTCCACCATGCTGTTTCCAATTTTCCCTCCCTGGGCCTTGATAAAGGTAAACATCATCCCGCCGCCAATGATCAGGTCATCTACTTTTTCGATCAGGTTGTTTATCACTTCGATCTTGGTACTAACTTTGGCACCGCCAATAACTGCGGCATAAGGCCGTTGAACGTCTTTCAGCACTTTGTCAATACTTTTCAGTTCATTTGCCATGATATATCCAAAGAATTTACTGCCAGGGAAATATTGAGCAATGATGGTGGTAGAGGCGTGGGCACGGTGGGCTGTTCCAAACGCGTCGTTCACATACACATCAGCCAGGTCGGCAAGTTTTTTGGCGAATGTCTCATCGCCCTTTGTTTCTTCCTTATAGAACCTCAGGTTTTCTAAAAGAAGTACTTCGCCTGGCTGAAGTTGTGCGGAAAGATCGCGGGCAGATGCTCCGATACAGTCGTCGGCAAACTGCACTTTAGCTTCTAAAAGGGATGCCAGGTGGTCTTGAAGGTGCTGTAATGAAAACTTTTCTTCCGGTCCTTCTTTCGGACGACCAAGATGTGACATAAGAATCACGGATCCTCCATCCTGAAGTATTTTCTTAATGGTAGGCACAGCCGCCCGCATGCGCGAGTCATCGGTAATTCTGTAATCTTTATCAAGGGGTACATTAAAATCCACACGGATGATGGCTTTCTTTCCGGAAAAACTCAATTGATCAATGGTTCTCATTTTTCTTTTAGTTTAAGTCAGTATAATAGTTTGATTGGCTATGTCTTGCGGTTTGTTAACAACTTTATGTATTTATCGGTGGTAATGAATTGCCTGTAAGTAAAAAAAATCTTTTAATTTTACATAATTCTTGCAGGAAAATGTTCTGCAAAATTAACATTTTTAATTAAGCCAATGACATTTTTCCCTGAATCAATTATTTCAAAACTACCCCATACCGGCACTTCTGTTTTTGCAGTGATGACGCAGATGGCTCGTGAATATAACGCGATAAACCTATCGCAGGGTTTCCCAGATTTCATGATTTCTGAAAGTTTGATTAGGCTGGTTGGTAAATACATGAGGAAAGGGTATAACCAATACGCACCTATGCCTGGTGTTATGGCCCTCCGTGAAAGGATTTCCGAAAAAACCCTGGGTTTATACGGGGCAATATACGATCCTGATAAAGAAATTACAGTTACCGCAGGTGCTACCCAGGCACTGTATACCGCCATTACGGCTTTTGTGCGTGATGAGGATGAGGTGATCATTTTTGAACCTGCCTATGATAGTTATGCACCTGCTGTAAAGTTAAACGGAGGAATGCCTATTGCTTTCAGGCTCAACCCTCCCGAATATTCGATCGACTGGAATGAGGTAAAGCGGTTGATCAGTTCCAGAACCAGGATGATTATCATTAACTCACCACATAATCCTACGGGAAGTGTTCTTGCCGAAAATGACCTGAAAGAACTGGATAAGATGACCCGTGATTCGGGGATACTCATCCTTAGCGATGAGGTGTACGAACATATTATTTTCGATGGGGAAAAGCATGAGAGTGTATGCATGCATCCTTCTCTGAGAGAGAGGAGCCTGGTTGTGAGCTCGTTTGGGAAGACCTTTCATGCTACAGGGTGGAAGATGGGCTATTGCGTTGCTCCCGCTGTGTTAATGAAAGAGTTTCGCAAGGTGCATCAGTTCATGGTTTTCACTGTAAACACACCCATTCAGCATGCTTTGGCTGATTACATAAATAACCCTACAAACTATGAAGGCCTCGGTGAGTTTTATCAGCAGAAGCGTGACTTTTTTCTCAGTGCCCTGGCGACATCGCGGTTTAAACATATTCCTGCTGCCGGCACCTATTTTCAATTGTTGGATTACAGCAATATCAGTGATGAAGATGAAATGGTATTTGCACAACGTCTGGTAAAGGAACATAAAGTGGCTGCCGTTCCTACTTCATCATTTTATGCAAAACCAGTGAATAATAATATGCTCAGGTTTTGTTTTGCCAAATCTGAACAAACCCTGGAAGAAGCGGCTGACATATTATGCAACATATAAAGCTTGCCCTGCTACAAACTGTATTGCGTTGGGAGGATCCTGATGCAAACCTGGATCATTTGTCCGGAAAGATCAGCGAATTATCTGAGCCGGTTGATCTGATCATCTTGCCCGAGATGTTCACCACAGGCTTTACTATGGAGCCACATGGTGTTGCAGAGAAGATGAACGGCAGAGCCATGGGCTGGATGGCCAGACATGCTGCCGAACGTTCATGTGTCGTTACCGGCAGTATGGTGATAGAAGATGGTGGACATTATTACAACAGGCTGATATGGATGCCCCCCGATGGCCATTTCAGTGTCTACGACAAGGTACATCTGTTTAGTTATGCCGGTGAAGACAAACACTATTCACGCGGAGAAAACAAACTGATCGTTAGCCTAAAAGGATGGAAGATCATGCCACAGATATGTTACGACCTGCGTTTCCCCGTTTGGAGCAGAAACCGGTATGTGGAGGGGCAGGGCTTTGATTACGATTGTTTGTTAAATGTTGCCAACTGGCCAGCCAGTCGCAGCCACGCATGGCGTATTTTGCTTATGGCCAGGGCGATAGAGAATATGTGCTATGTAGTTGGTGTAAACCGTATTGGTGCTGACGAACGCAACATAGTTTATTCGGGTGATTCTGTGGCGCTCGACCCATTGGGAGAATCCCTGTCAGCCATGCTTCCAAATGCTGATGCTACGGAGATCGTAACGCTTAATCCATGCCTGCTTCACAGCCACCGTGATACCTTCAGGGCCTGGAAAGACTGGGATGCCATTTAGGATTCTACCAGGTCAAGTTCAACCCTAAGGTTGTCGATGATAAAATTCTGTCTTTCCGGGGTGTTCTTACCCATGTAAAAGGAAAGCATCTCGCCAATACTGAGGTCTTTTCTCAGGATAACCGGATCCAAACGAATGTTCTTGCCAATAAAATTGCTGAATTCATCAGGAGATATCTCACCAAGGCCCTTGAACCGCGTTATTTCAGGCTTGCTGCCCAACTCCCTGATGGCGGCTTCTTTTTCCTGGTCGGAGTAACAGTAGAGGGTTTTTTGTTTGTTGCGTACCCTGAATAAGGGTGTCTGCAAGATGTACAGGTGTCCGTTTCTTACAAGGTCTGGAAAAAACTGCAGAAAGAAGGTGAGGAGCAGCAGCCTGATATGCATCCCATCAACATCGGCATCGGTAGCAACCACAATGTTGTTATACCTCAGGTCTTCAAGGCTGTCTTCTATATTCAATGCTGCCTGCAACAAGTTAAATTCTTCATTCTCATACACGATTTTTTTGGTAAGTCCGTAACTGTTAAGGGGCTTTCCTTTGAGGCTGAAGACTGCCTGGGTATTTACATCTCTTGCCTTGGTAATGCTGCCGCTGGCTGAATCACCTTCGGTGATAAACAGTGTTGACTCCAGACGCTGGGGATTGTTATCGTTATAATGGATGCGACAATCGCGAAGCTTCTTATTATGCAGGTTGGCTTTTTTTACCCGTTCACGGGCCAGCTTTTTAATGCTGGCCATGTCTTTCCGTTCTCTTTCTGACTGAAGGATCTTTTTAAGAAGAGCCTCAGCAACTTCAGGATGCATATGGAGGTAATTGTCTAACCGTCTTTTTAATCTATCGTTGATGTAATTCTTAATGGAAGAACCGTCGGGTTCCATATACTGTGATCCCAGTTTGGTCTTGGTCTGGGATTCAAATACCGGCTCCTGCACTTTGATACTCAGCGCTACGATGATCGACGTTTTAATGTCGTTGGCATCGAAATCTTTCTTATAGAACTCCCGGATGGTCTTGTTCAGACTTTCCCTGAATGCCGCCTGGTGGGTTCCGCCCTGGGTGGTATGCTGCCCGTTCACAAAAGAAAAGTACTCTTCACTGTACTGGCTGTTGCTATGAGTAAAAGCAAACTCAAGATCGTCTTCCTGAAGATGAATAATGGGATAACATACCGGGGTGTCGATGTTGCGCGTTAACAAATCGAGCAACCCATTTTGTGCGTGCAGCTTCCTGCCATTGAAGATGATTGTCAGGCCCCGGTTGAGAAACACATAGTTCCATAACAACTTCTCGATGTAATCATCGATAAAACGGAACTTTCCGAAAATGGTGTCGTCAGGTACAAAACTTACTATGGTGCCTGGCCTGTTCTGGCTTTCGTTTGGTGGCGGATCGCCGATGAGAATGCCTTGCTCAAAATCAGCGTATTTGGATTTGTTTTCTCTGATTGATTCTATACGAAAGTAGCTGGAGAGCGCATTTACTGCCTTTGTTCCAACCCCGTTCAATCCGACAGTCTTTTTAAATACTTTGCTGTCGTATTTGGCCCCGGTATTGATCTTCGACACGCAATCCACCACCTTGCCCAGAGGTACCCCCCTGCCATAATCCCTTACAGTGACTTGTTTATCATCAATATTGATCTCTATGGTTTTGCCATAGCCCATGATAAACTCGTCAATGGCATTGTCGATAACCTCTTTGATCAGCACGTAGATGCCATCATCCTGTGATGCCCCATCACCCAATTTGCCGATGTACATGCCCGGTCGCATCCGGATATGCTCTTTCCAATCTAGTGTCCGTATGGAGTCTTCTGAATACTTTTCAGTCATAATGCTAATTGCAGGAAGAATTGTTGCAAAGATAATACAAAGCGTGATTAATTTGTGTCTGTTTTATGACCCTTGCATACGATAATTTCAATCGACACTTTGTTGAAAACTATGGTGTATTATTGTTATGATATCCAAACAGGCTTTTTGTTTTAATGAAAGCCGAAACATAGCGTGGCACCATATCTTCCCAACTTGAATCGTTTGCCTTCATCCTTTTCAGCACACCATGTGAATGGATTTTCAGCACTTCGGGCCGGTAATCCGGAATATCGATTACCAGGCCATTTTCGACCATATGCTGGTACAGGTGCCTTATTTCTGTATTTACCGGCATGTTTTTGGTAGTGATGGTTTCCTGTGTTTGTCGGTGCCGTGCAGGATAAATATATACCTTTAGGTTCTCGATAAAAAGTTTTCCAAATGCTTCGAGAATGCCACCCCGGAGGTGAGAGTAATAGTGTTTGTCGAGCACATTTGAGAAAGTGATTGCTCCAATTATCATTCTGATATTCATTGTTTTAAATCGTCTAAACCACCCAGCCAGCTTATAAAACTCCCTGAAATTGGATATCATCACGTTTTGACCCATCCCACATAAGATATCAACCCTGTCGAGAAAATCGCGTTCATCAAAATTACCCGCCTCCATCAGGTTATTCAAGGTAATTTCGCATAACACCACGGTATTTTTTTTGTCTTTATCAAACCCTACATCTTTTTTAAACAGCGCAAAGCCAGATCTTAGAATATCGAATCCCACATAGGTGATAGGGCGGAAGCTACCCCTGAATACCATGATGTTCTTTTTGTACAAGAGGTCGGCAGGTTGTTGCACCTGGCCGTGCCGGTCGAACATAGTCACACCTGTCATTCCGTTTTTTACCAGCTGTACAGCAAGCAGCCTGTTGTCGACGTAGTCGAGCTCCGGGCCGTGCATGCGGATCATGTCGATTTCGATTCTATCGTCAGACAATGACTCCAGCAAGGATTTCAGGAAGCTATTAGGATACTGGTAGTTATAGTAGCAGGCGTATATCAGGTTAACGCCCAACATGCCCAGTGTCTTTTGCTGTAGCAGGGTGTCGTTTTCGAGCAACCTGACATGTATGATCACTTCATTTGGCTTGCTGCAGGGATTTAACTGAAACCTGACTCCCAGCCATCCATGCGCCTCATTATCTTTTCTGAAATTCAGGGTGGCAACGGTATTTGCAAAAGCAAAAAAACGTGTTTTCTCACCCCTGACCGGAGTCAGCAGGTCGACCAGCCTGTTATACTCCTTGTTGAGCATCTGCAGCAGCCTTTGTTCAGAAACGTATCTGTTGTCGGGGCTTGCCCCGTACAAGGCATCGCTAAATGACATGTCGTAGGCAGATATTGTTTTGGCAATGGTGCCCGAGGCGCCTCCCGACTGAAAAAAACAACGGGCCACCTCCTGTCCGGCACCGATCTCGGCAAAAGAGCCATAAATGGTGTCGTCAAGGTTGATGAACAAAGCTTTTCGCGTGGTGTCAAGAACTTCCCGTTCTATGTTGGAGTGAGACATATTGGGTTTTGTTTTGGGTCGCAGGTACATATGATGATCAAATTTAAAAGTTTTATTCGGTTTATTATATAGTGATGATTTCTTATTTTATTTTGGATATATTTGTTGTAACAAAAAACAATCATATAATCTATGAATATACTTGTTACCGGTAGTAACGGACAATTAGGCAGTGAATTTGAGGATCTAGCTGTATCCTATCCTGATTATTCTTTTTTCTTCACTGATAAAGACCAGCTGGATGCGACTGATCAGGAGCAGATTAAGAAGTTTCTAAAGAAGAATTCCATAGGATGTATTATTAACTGTGTGGGGTATACAGCCGTGGATAGGGCTGAAGATGACCAGGCGCAGGCCACTTTATTAAATGCTACTGCTGCAAAGTATTTGGCTGCTGCTTCGGCAAAGAGCGGAGCTCTGATGATACATGTTTCGACCGACTATGTATTTGATGGCAAACAAAACAGACCTTATACAGAGGGAGATACTGCCAATCCAAAAACTGTTTACGGAAAAACCAAACTTGACGGAGAGATAGAGGTGATCTTTAACGCAAAACGGGCGCTGATCATCAGAACCTCCTGGCTGTTTTCCGCACATGGATTGAATTTTGTTAAAACGGTAATCAACAAGGCGCAAACAGAAGATGAACTCAGGGTGGTATTTGATCAGGTTGGCACACCGACCTATGCCTCAGACCTTGCCCGGGCAATACTTGATATCATTCCCAAAGTGCCGCCCAGGGTGCGAGCTGAAATTTATAATTACAGCAATGAGGGGGTGGCCAGCTGGTATGATCTTGCCAAGGCTGTTATCGACCTTAAACAGTTTGACTGCCGTGTTGTTCCCATTTTGTCGAAAGACATTAATTCCAAAGCACAAAGACCTCTTTACTCTTTACTCGATAAGTCAAAGATAAAAAGAGATTTCGGACTTGAGATTCCGCATTGGATGGACAGCCTGCGTGAGTGTATTGCTTTGTTGTAATACCGGCTAACTTTCTTTTGTTTTGTATAGCTGCCACCATGGGATGTGCTGGTCTTCATGGTGTTCGTAATGATATCCGAAAAAGTAGCAGCTGATCATGGCCCATAAGTGGTTCTTTTTTTGTGTGCGTGCTTTATGGATGCCCATATCGGACGTATGTGGTTCTCGATGTGGCCAGTAAACACCTACATAGAACAGTTGTAAGGTTCCCAGGATAGCAGGTAGGGCCCAGTAAACCAGTATTTTTGCTTCGCCCCACGCAGGAAATGCCCACAAAAATACGTTGAATAGCACCGCCATAATGACAATTTGTGTGATGGTCAGGTAGCGCCACATAAATACCGCCCACCACTTCCAGTAGTTTTGTGAGCGCACGTAAAAGTCGGGGTCGCCCTCTGAGGCTACGTGTTTGTGATGCAGGCCGTGGTTTTTGCGTAAGCGGCTGTACGACATGCCGGCAAACAGTCCCACCGACAGGGTGCCCAAAATGGTGTTGACCCACCTCTTTTCAGAGATGTTACCGTGCATGGCATCGTGGCCGGTGATGAACAGCCCGGTGTAGAGGTATGCCTGTATGATGATGTGCAAATACATCCAAAGATTGGTGGCGCTGAATTCTACGAAGAACAGCATATAGGCCAGGTGAGATGCCCAGCACAGAATGACACCTATTGCAATGATAATTCCCATGTGTGTTTATTTTTGGAACGCGGATGCCATGGATCCCGGCAAACCGGGAACGAATATCTGCGCGGATTAAGAAACCAGTGTGACAGTTTTACGGATTCCGTAAAGCGAATATACGGAAAAAGTGTGAACCAGATGCAAACAAATTGAGCGGTACCATGTTATATTGTTGATAAAGAATATACGCTAAAGCAACTGTTTTTTTGTCCCGCAGATTTCGCAGATTTTTTCAATGACACTCAGAGGATAAATATCTGCGGTATCTGCGGGAGCATTCATCTCATATATTTGGTTGAAAATATTAAATCATAGAACACACCGTCATGCAAAACTGGACTTATGCCTTGCTGTTGATTGGCAGCATTGCCATTCCGCTAATCAGAAGTTTTGAACCCAGAATCAGGTTCTACAAAAAATGGCCGGCCTTGTTTGCCGGTATTGCAGCCATGATGTTTGTCTTTATCCCCTGGGATATCGCCTTTACCCGCCAGGGCATCTGGTCGTTTAATCACGAGTATGTGGCTGGGCTGTACATTGCCGGCCTGCCCCTCGAAGAGTGGCTGTTCTTTGTGGTAATTCCTTTTTGTGTGGTGTTTACCTATGAGGTGATCAGGTTGTTCCTGCCTAATTTCCGTTTCCCGCGTGCGGCCATGGCCATTTCATTGGTCTTGGGTGTGGTTTTCTTGTTGCTGGCCTGGGCCAACATCCACCGCACTTACACCCTGGTGGTGATGCTGGTGGCTGGTATACTGTCGCTGATGCAGCCCTTTATTGGCAGTCATAAAACCTGGCTGTCACATTTCTTCCTGACCTACCTGATTACCCTCGTGCCGTTTTTCATCATAAACGGCGTGCTGACCGCCTTGCCCGTAGTCTCCTATAACGACCTGGAAAACCTTGGCATACGGCTGCATACCATACCCGTCGAAGATTCGGTATACCTGCTTGGGATGATGTATGTGGTGAATATGGTTTACGAAAGTAGGGGCAAAAAATCTTTCGCCCTGTCGAACAGTCAAACAGTCAAACAGTCGAAAAAGTCTAAGGTGTAGGGGCGAAAAATCTTTCGCCCAGGCGAACAATTTCATTATGTTCGCTTTAATAATTCGAACAGGGCCGTGTTTATATAGCAACTCCCGGTTCCAGGTTTTTCTTTCCTCAATAAACCATCTTTGGCTAGCTTATTCAGGTAATTGGCTGCTGTGAGCCTGGTTACGCCCAGGTCTTTCAGAACGAACTCAATTTTTGTGTATGGATATTTAAACAAGTTGTTTAGCAGGTACTGGCTCCTTGCCAATGTATGATACAATTTCATTCAACCGTTCATTTTTTACCAGAAATCCATCGTGGCCGTATAGGCTTTCTATGGTATGGTGTGTGGCGCCGGGGATCATGGCGGCCACCTCTGCCACTTCGCTGGCGGGAAACAGAATGTCGGTGCTGATGCTGATGCAATGCACACTGGTGTCTTTGATGGTTGCGAGTGTTTTGGCCACGCCTCCTCGGTGGCGACCTACATCGTGGCTGTCGAGAGATTTGGTGGTGGTATAATATACATGCGGGCTAAAGCGGTTAACGAGCTTTTGGCCCTGGTATTGCAGGTATGAGCAGGCGTTAAAATGATCGAAGGCATTGTTTTCGGGGTCGTATTGTGTTTTTTCGAAGGCCTCGAAGCTTCTGTAGCTGATCATGCCTATGGCGCGTGCGGCTTTCAGACCCTCACGGCCACCTTCTGGGTTGCCGTTGGTAAACGTAGGGTCGGCCATCAGCGCCATGCGCTGGGCCTCACCAAACGCCTTTACCCACGGACTGGTGCGGGCGCTGGCAGCAATGAATACCAGGTTGCTGATCAGGCCGGGGTTCATAATCACCCACTCGAGGCCCTGGCAGGCACCCAGGGAACCACCGATGGCCAGGTCGATTCGTGTGATGCCCAGGTGCTTACGTAGTATTTCGTGGGCCTCGACCATGTCGCGGATGGTGATAATCGGAAAGGTATTCAGCCAGGGTTTGCCCGTAGCTGGATTGATGCTAGACGCTCCGGTGCTTCCATAACATGAGCCAAGCACGTTGGCGCAAACTACTGTATGCCTTTCTGTGTCGATGGCTTTGCCTGGCCCGATCAGCTCTACCCACCAGCTTGCCGCATCCGAATTGCCGGTCATGGCCTGGAACACCCACACCAGGGGTCTGCCAGCTTCGATCGGTCCATACAGGGTGTAGCCAATGTCGATGCCAGGCAGCGTTTTCCCGCATTCAAGTTGGAACGTTTCCTTATGTGTATGTATATGTGTATGATGATTCATAGTTAAAATAACGTGTTGTATGTAGGGGCGCCCCTAGTGGGCGCCCTGTCAAACGGGCACCCACTAGGGGTACCCCTACCATCGGGGGTTATCCATAATACGGTTATACATGGGCACCCACAAGGGGTGCCCCTACCATCAGGGGTTTCCCATAACAGGTGCGCAAAGGCATCCGCGAGGCATTTCCCTACGGTTGCGAATACGAAATTTTGCCACCTTTGGCACTGTCTACGGTAATGTTGAAGTTTCTGCCTCCGTCGATGATCCACTTAACTGTGACAAACCCCATGCCGGGAATATTGCCCACTTCGATTACGGAAGGATGTACCTTTTGCTCTTCCACCAGGTTCAGGTCACGATTGTGTACTATCATACCGGCCAGCACACTGGCGCCTTCCAGGCTGATATAGTTCGGACGTTCAATGCTGTTTATCAGGTCTATACTGGAGTGTGTCGGGATAAGGCGTGTGTTTGCCACTACCGCGATTACTTCGCGCAGGCCGCCTCCCAGGTCGTTTACTGTGACTTCATGGATCTCCAGTTTTGGGGTGTGATATGCATGATGGAGGGTGAAAGCCATGTTACGGTGTGCATCCTGTTCGAGCATAAACCCGGGGTTGATGCGTCCGAAGTTTTTCTTAAAGCCCCCGATCTGGATGGCCCCAAACTGTGGATGTTCAAAGTCTTCCCATGGAACAAACGCATCTTCGAATAGCAGGTATTTGTCAAAGAAATACTGGTCTTTCTGTGATCCGAACCACCCTTCAGGTTGGTTATGCAGGTAAAGATAGCTGGTAAACAGTTCGTTGGTGAAGGTAAAGATGCCCCTTCCGAAATGAAACCAGTCTATTTGCCCGCCATACACGGTGTACAAGTCCTGGTAAAGCACCAGGTAGCGGTATCCGGGGATCATCTTGTCGCCCAGCTCTCCGAGGGCATCATACACCCTTCTGTCGTCGCGGGAGTAAAGGTGTTCGTCCTCTCTGGTGCCTGGTCCGCGGAGCAGCATGCCTCCCGTATTGTGGTACGACTGTGCGCCGGCAATATTGGGATGGTTCATCACGAAATCTTTTACTGCTCTGTTTTCAGGCAGTGCGAAAGGGTAGTGGTAGGCTCCGCGCTGCACATAGTCAGGTTGCCAGTTCCAGCCCCAGTCGCGATTGGGGTCGTAATATCCGATGCGGTCTTCGTTAATTTGTCCGTCACCATCGCGGTCGAGGCCTTCCAGGCCAAGCAGCTCCCATTCACCAAACTCACCCGGTTTTACGGGGATCATCCTGCGCGGGTCATCGGGGTCTTCACGAAACTGTCCAAAGGGACTACGTCGCCGCATCTGGGTGATATGCCCGTCTCCATTGAGGTCATCATAACCATCTTCAGCCTTTTCGCCATCACCGTCGTCGTCGAGGGGGATGGTGCCACTGCGTGGAGAGTTCACCGTATTGGCCTGCCTCATGTAATATTCGCGGCCATCGGGATTGATGGATGGTGCGATGTAAAACACCTTTTCATCAAGCAAGTCAGTAATAAATGAGTTCTTGCCATAGAGTTCTACCAGGTACCATGCGGTATATAGTGAAATTTCACTGCATTGTATTTCGTTGGCGTGGATGTTCCCGTCGATCCAGAAGCCCGGTTTTTCCCTATGGGGTTTGTTCGAAAAGTTTGTTACTGTCAACACCCATATGTCGCGGCCTTCATAACTTTTTCCGATAGATTCGAGGGTAACCAGGTCGGGGTATGCCTTCACCAGCTGTTGACTGATCTCCAACAGACCGTCATAGGTATAATAGCGGTTCCAGCTTACTTCCACCTTGGGGTTAACAGGCGTGCCCGGTGCCTTGAAAAAATTACCCACGGGAAAACCATCTGATACCTGTCCCGCAACAGGCATGGTGATTGTGCATATAATTATTGAAACTATAGTACAAACTGCCTTTATCTTTTTATTCATATCTCACATTATAAACAATTCAACGATTCAACAATTCAACGATTCTTTTGGACAGGCCCAGTCCTGTCACTACAACAATTCAACAATTCAACAATTCAACAATTCAACTGTAACTCATTGGTTTACAGACTGACGCTTACTTCACTAAAACCAGTACTTTCTGCTCCTGCCCGGATGGTCAAATTGCCTTTACCTCTGACCAGCCAACTGCGCTCCAGGCTGCTCTGGGCGTTAATTACATCTACCACTTCGATCATTTTGCCGCTAATAAGCTGCTGATTTTCGGTGGGGGTAATACGTACTACAGTTTTTTGCACCCAGCGGTTCCTTTGCCCAAGTTGCGACACTGTTGGGAAGCTACCTCTGTTAACCACGTCGACGGTGATTCTGAACAGGTTGTTGCCCAACGACTCAGTGTTTACATTCATAATTTCGGTAACCGGTCTTTTCGAGGCCAGGCTGAGGACAAACTCCAGGTGTTTTGTTGCCAGAGTCTCAGTAAGTTCATAAGGGGGGTTCTTCTTCACAAAGGGTTTGATCCCTCCAACCTCTGCTTCTTTACCGGGGAAGTCAGGGTGGCTGATGGGTGTCCAGGGAACAAAGACATCATTGATATTTTCTCTTTCAGCCCACCTGAGAAACTCTAACTCGGGATTACTATCCTGATTTGCAGCTCTATTCCCATTTCTGCTTCCTCTGCTACCGGGTGCTTCATCTGTTGTTGCAGGTATCCACCAGCCCGGTGTGCTGAAACTGAATCGTCCGTAATGAAAATATGCCCATTGAAAGAAATCCCCGTCACTTCCCGGAATGCCTTTGCCGTTGCTCAGGTCGAGTCTTTCAGATAGTGGTCTGTTGTCAGGTGGTGATGACTTTGTTTCATCGGTATCAATGTCATATTCTGTGTCATGTTCTTCTGGTAACTCCTGGCCGTTATTGTCGTTATCGCCCGGTAATTTATTCCCTTTCATATGCTGGTTGTATGCCAGGCTTACCATTTGGTTAATTTTGATATCTTCTTCGAGCCAACCGGTGGGTATTCGTCCTGATGCATCCCGTTCGTTATACCTGAGTGGCTCTGACAGGTTATTGGCTGGTCCAAAGCTGATAACTGCAAATACATTTTTCGCTTCAAATAAGAAATCGGCAATGGCACGGCTCTCTTTTTCTGACATGGGATGCTCTCCGGCGCCTCTGGTAAAGGCAGGGTATTTAAAGCTGAAGTTTTTGTTGAAGAACACCCCCTCTTCTCCATCCTCGTTAAACTGGCCATCCTTGTCGTTGTCGATGCCTTCGCTGAATACCAGGTATTGCCCCCGTTCTCCTTTTTCCGGCTGTGCCTTTACCATGACGCGTTCATCAGCGGGATGTTTCATCCAGTTACCTGTTGGGTCTTTGATCCGCATCAGTGTGATCATGCCGTCGTTGTTAAGGTCGTTGTAAGGGTCTTCACCCACTTTGCCGTCACGGTCCAGGTCGGCAGGTTTGGCGTTGCCAAAGCGTTCATATTGCAAGGGGGCGAAGTATTGCTCCCGTGCATCGGGACTCATGTCGGGAAGGACATAGAATGTGATGGAGTCGAGCAGTGCGCTGATGTTTCGATCGTTACTTGCCCTGGCTACAAGCTTCTCAATGAACTGTGTAGCCAGTTCTGTCCCTGCAATACGGTCACCGCTGACACCCCCAACAATGGTGATGGCTGGACGTTCAGTCACGGTGCCACGCCCGATGGTCACCAGCCAGATGTCTTTGCCACCATATGTTTTTGTCAAAGATTTCAGGTTGATGATGTCCGGGTGATTACGCGCCATCTGCTGCAGGTGGTCTGAAAGCTGTTGATGGTTCGGATAGTCCTGCTGCGAAACCGCATGGAAGGGGAGCGTGAGCAGGAACAACCATCCCACGAAGAATAAAATTTTGTTATGCATGGTGAGAGTATGTGATAGATTTTTATTTTAAGGCGGGTAGATTTAAGTTTAAGGTTTGAGATCGGAAGGTCAAAAATAGGAAATTTATGAAGAAATCAGAGCATTTATTTGTTGCCATTCTTTTCTTCCCATGGAGAGTGCCATCCAGACAATTACTACGAAGGCGTAGCCATGTGTTGCCGGGGCGGCTACATGGTGGTACCACCAGCTTATGGTTTGCCTGGTGGCTTCATCCTGGTAGAGTTCGAACCAGGGTACCTGTGTGTAGGAATAGAGAATGATGATGCGTAGTTTGAGCATCACATAGGCGGTA
>SKYG01000185.1 GCA_007128045.1 Bacteroidales bacterium
ATCTGGAACGTCTGGCAGCACGTGGTCTTACCTTTACACGTGCCTATTCAGCCAGTCCGTTGTGTTCACCCACCCGGGCAAGTATCATGACCGGGCAGACACCGGCACGCAACGGGCATACGGCTCCCGTTCATCATACAGGCGATGTACGGTTGGCAGCCTCGGTGCAGGAAAGTGCTCCTGCCGGGAACAAGGCGTTGATGTGTGTCTCTGCCAGCCGGCTCGACACGACCATACCCACCCTGGGCAAGTTGATCAAAGCCAAAGGCTATGCTACGGCGCATTTTGGGAAGTGGCATCTCGGTCCACCACCTTATTCTCCGCTGGAGCATGGCTTTGACATAGATATTCCACATTGGCCCGGTCCCGGTCCTGCCGGTAGCTTCGTGGCACCCTGGCGTTATCCGGAATTCAAAGAGAACTATCCCGCAGAACATATCGAAGACCGCATGGCGGAAGAGGCGGCAAGCTGGATGCGGTCTCTGGATGCAGACCAGTCGTTTTACATGCATTACTGGCAATTCTCTGTCCATGCACCCTTTGATGCAAAGGACGAACTCATGGACTATTACCGTCCAAAGATAGACACCACCCAGGCACAACGTTCCTATACCTATGCTGCCATGGTACATTCACTGGATGATGCCGTTGGTACTTTACTTGATGAAATTGACCGGCTGGGGATCGCAGATCGCACTGCGATCATCTTTTTGAGTGACAATGGAGGCAATATGTACAACGGCATTGTAGAAACTACGGTGGCGGGTGAGGAATATCTGACTGCCCCTACCAGCAACGCCCCTTTGCGTGGCGGCAAAGCCACCATGTTTGAGGGAGGTATTCGGGTTCCTGGCATTGTGGTCTGGCCTGGTATTACCACTGCCGGGGCGGTGACAGATGCGATGATACAGACCACGGATCTCTATCCCACGATATTGAATCTTTTAGGTGTTCCACTGCCAGAGGGTCATGTCATTGACGGGGTTGACATTACCCCGGCATTGCAGGGAAAGAGGTGGAATAGAGAACCCATGTTCACCTATTTCCCACATGCCCCGGGAGTGCCTGACTGGCTCCCGCCAGCTGTAGCAGTCCATTCGGGAGATTGGAAGCTGATTCGCCTGTTTCACCAGGGAGAGGAACAGGAGCACGATTATTTATTATACAACCTGAAGGATGATATTGGCGAGCAAAACAACCTGGCTGGCAGGCATCCAAGGCGTGTCAGGCAAATGGATGCGCTCATTCAGGCACACCTTGACGATGCCAACGCTATAGTACCCATCGCCAATCCAAACTTCAAGACGGAACAATACCGTCCCGAACGTGTTGGGGTGCAGCAGGGTGGACTGCGTGTTGGCAGACCGGTAAGGTAGAGAAAACAAAAAAAATCTCTAGAAAAACAGGCAATCAATGATTTACAAATCTGTTTTATTGGCTCTGGGTGCTTCAGCAGTACTGCCAGCATGTGCACATGGCACTCAGGAAGAAGAGTCAAGTGTGGTTCGCAACGTTATTCTTATTTTAATGGATGACCAGAGTGCCGATCTGTCGTATTTGGGCACCCCCGGACTTTCAACTCCAAATCTGGATCGTTTGATAGGGCAAGGCGTCTATTTCTCCAATGCGTATGCCACCTGTGCATCATGTGCTCCCAGCCGTGGCTCCATACTTACGGGGATGTTTCCGCATAGCAACGGGCACTGGCGAAATACGATCACCCCCACCATGCGGCATCCCGATATAGAGTTTAGCAGAGAAAGCAGCATGGTGGATCAGGTGGGGATCGATGAATCGATTCCCACCATGATAGAGATACTGAGGGAACAAGGGTATTACACGGCCATCACACATAAGTTTCATCTGAGTCCGCCATGGAAATATCCTTTTGAGGTAAGAAATCCCGTACAATACGATCATGTGGAGTTTGAGCGGGTGATAACGAAGATGATACAACAATCAGGAGAGCGTCCGTTTTTTATACAGGCCAATATTGAGCCACCACATCGATCGTTTCGTGGTAAGAAATATTTTAAGGATATGTTTGTTGATGGGAAACTTCACAATCCTGATCTGGGATCCATTAGGGTGCCGGATTATATGCCCGACATACAAAAGGTGAGGGAAGATATGCAGGAGTATTATGCGTCTGTTCAGGTTTCGGATGCCTGTGCCGGTGGCATATTGAGGGCCCTTGAAAAATCCGGACGAATTCATGAAACCCTGGTCATTTATACCTCCGACAATGGCATGCCTATGTATCGTTCGAAGGCTTCTGCCTATCCTTCCGGCACCAATATGCCTTTGGCCGTATCCGGACCGGGTGTTCAGAGAGGCCGGATGGTTGACCAGGTTGTGTCGTTGACCGACCTGATGCCAACCATGCTGGATGCATTGAATATGCCCATACCGTCGACGGTGCAAGGTGAATCGTTGTGGTCCTGGCTGAGTGGGAGTGGATCTTTGCCTGATCGCGAATATGTTTTTACCGAATACAATTCGCATGGTCCCAATCTGCAAGAAGCCTTTCCGCAACGTGCTGTTACTGACGGTCGTTGGTATTATATATTAAACCTTGATCCCACCAAGCCGCAGAAGATGCCCGACGATCTGATTGGTGCCGGGGCCTGGCGCAATGAAGCCTATCCGGCCATCCTGGCTGCGGCCGACGTATATCCTGAGAAGGTAAAACTGCTGACAGACATGATTGAGGGCCGCCGCCCGGCGGAGGAGTTGTATGACCTGCAGTCTGATCCATGGGCCATGCATAACCTGGCAGGTGACCCAGAGCATGCTGTGATGCTGGAAAAGCTAAGAAGGCTGGTCAGCGAAAGACGTGAACGGCATGGAGATATCCAAAAGTCGGTTACCGAGTTTTGATGCCAGATCGGACCGGTAACTCATTTCTGGTGAATACGATCCTAATTTCTGTCGAAGCGGGTTCCCGGAATGATTTTGCTTTCATAATAGCAAGGAAATCATTGAGCTTGTGTTTATTTTTGAAGCATTATTAATTTTTTTCATTATGAAGCATACAAGCAGGGGATTCTTAGTTCGTGCGGGTGTATATGCACTTGCTTTTAGTCCGGGTATGATGTTGGCAGAAGGGGCCTCTCCCGGTGACATGAATGTGATTGTCATTTTGGCTGATGACCTAGGCTGGAGTGATTGCACTTTATACGGCACCACCGATCTTTACCAGACGCCAAATATCGAGCGACTGGGCATTGCCGACAAGACTGCAATTATTTTTATTTCGGACAATGGAGGCAATATCCATATTGGCTTGCGGGAGAAGACGGTCGACGGACATGATTACATAGCTGCTCCGACAAATAATGCGCCTCTGAGGGGAGGCAAAGCCAGTATGTTTGAAGGTGGAGTGCGGGTACCTTGTATTGTCGTCTGGCCCGGAATGACCACTGCCGGCAGCCGCACAGATGCTATGATACAAACCACCGACCTGTATCCTACGATACAGCTTTTAAATACCAACAAAGAGCCAAAAATAAAGGGTAGAAAGTTTGTAAGCCTTTTTAATGGATCAGATTTGCAGGGATGGACAACCCAACAGGGAACCATGAAATTCGAAGTTATTGATGGTGTAATTGTAAGAACTTGCAGCGAAGGACCCAGCACTTTTTTGTGTACCGAGAAAGTTTGATTATGAATAAAAGAGAAAAATTATATAGTGCATTGATGGTGTTTTCAGGATGCTGAAAACCTTCAATCTAAATAACCTTAATCGTTACAAAACAATGATTACTATGAATTTACTGAATTTTAAAAGTAATTTGTGTTGTTTTTTAAACTCGAGAACAAGCGTTAAAGCTTCTGTTCTTTTGATTTGTTTATTATTGAGCTTGTCTGTAAATGCAACTTCACGACCTGAAGTTATTACCGGGTTGATAACCTTTCGCCATGACAAATCGCCCTGGGGAGTTAAATTTTTTGTAAATGGAGAATGGACGTACAATCATGATTTGCGCGACCCTGCAATTGTTTCTGACGTATTAGATCAAATTCAGGAAGCTGGTGTAAATGTTATTTATCACGATTTAACCAATTGGGCTAATAATCCTTATTTGCATTGGGCTCATTGCGATGAAATGTTGCCAGTTGTAGAACCTGAAATAATTAGAAGAGGGATGAAACAATTTGCCATGTTTCGTGCAACAGGTAAACATCCTTCGGAACATGTAGGATATCCATTTTACATTTCTATTCCAATTGCTAATGCCCGGGCTAAAAGGATATGGGAAGAAAAAGCTCAAAAAAATGAATGGTGGATTTATAAAGGTAAACC
>SKYG01000119.1 GCA_007128045.1 Bacteroidales bacterium
ATTGTGGTGATCATCTTCTGGAGCGTGGCTCCCGTAGAGAGTGGGTTCTGGCAGCACCTGCCCGGCACGGGCTTCATGCGCGACCCTGATACCAACGGACTTCTGCGCTCGCCATTTATGAGCGGTATCGTGGCGCTGATATTTCTGATTGCCGCCGTGCTGGGTATCGTATATGGCATTGGTGCCAAGACGCTCAAAAGCAACAATGATGTCATTAATGGGATGGGCAGATCAATGTCGACACTGGGAACCTATATTGTGCTGGTCTTTTTCGCGGCACAGTTTGTGGCCTACTTTAACTGGACTAACCTCGGCCTGATCTTTGCCATCAAGGGGGCCAACGTGATCGGTTCTATCGGGATGGGCAGGATACCGCTGATGATAGCTCTGGTGCTTATAGCCTCATTTATTAATCTGGTGATCGGCAGCGCGAGTGCCAAGTGGGCTATCATGGCCCCGGTGTTTATTCCCATGTTCATGTTGTTGGGATATTCTCCTGAGTTTACCCAACTGGCCTACCGTGTGGGCGACAGTGTTACCAATGTGATTGCTCCCATGATGTCGTACTTTGCCATGATCGTAGCCTTCATAGAGCGCTACGACAAAAAGGCCGGCTTAGGTACCATCATTGCCACCATGCTGCCTTATACCGTGGTGTTCCTGATTGCGTGGCTGTTAATGCTGATCGTTTGGATCATCGCCGGATTGCCAATAGGGCCCGGAGCGCCACTCTTCTATGAACTGTAAAGGATTTTTTAATACCTTTACCTGTACACAATATTTGAGTTGCTACCTATATGAACAGTCAGGAAAGAGACACCATACTTGTGCCTACCGATTTTACCGATGTGTCGGAGTTTGCCATTGATCATGCGGTAGAGATTGCAAAGATATTCAATCACAAAATCTGCATGTTGCATGTGGCGTCGAAGCGGTCGATAGGTGCTGAGCGAGTGTTGATCCTGGAGGAGAACCTGGAGAATCAGGCAGATGCTATCTCACGGCGTACCGGGCTGACGGTTTTCAGCCTGGTAGAGGATGGCAGCATTTTCACCACGATCAGTGATGTGGCCGACAGACTCATGGCAGAGTTCATTGTGATGGGCATCCACGGGAAAAAGGGTGTGCAGCATTTGGTGGGCAGCTATGCCTATAAGGTGGTATGCAGTGTAACCATCCCGGTATTGGTGGTCAAGCACATGCACCATCACGTCGGCTATAAAAATATCGTACTACCGGTCGACTTCGCCAAGAAGCGAGAACATAAAGTGATGCAGGCTGTAAACTTCGCCCGGTACTTTGGTGCCACGGTGCGCGTTTTTGGCTTTCTATCGTCCAGAAATAAAGCTAAGATCATCAAGAAGGAAGCCTTGTTGAAGGGTGTTACCGACATTTTTAAGAAGCATGATATTGAAGTGACTACCCAACTGCTGGTGAACCCAGGTATCGACTGGGCTGAGGCGCTGATGAATTATGCTGAAGAAATTGATGCAGAACTGATCATGATGGTGGCCGACAAGGCGGGGCGCATGCCGGAGTTTTTCTATTCCAACGCCACGGAACGCATCATCGACAAGGCCGATGTGCCGATCCTCACCGTTGCCCCCCTGGTGGAGATGAAGAAAGATGATGCCCAGAAGAAGGCATTTTTACGTCCTTTCATTGACCCTCTGGGATTGCTTGGTCATGACGACTTACAGATTGATGATGGCCTGGAATGACATGAATTCGTAAACTTTTTGACTGCCTGCTCCCTACGCTGTATACATGCAGTCAGATGATGATCAGGAAAGACATGAATACCTTTCAGCCTGCATGGTTATGATAGACTTTAACGACACTGACATCGCGTTCAACGATAAGAGTCCGGCTGAGATAAGGAGGGCGTACTGGTTGTTTCGCATTGTCGGCAATCCCACCCTGGTAAAGATTGGCGCTGCCATGTTAAGTCTGGCTATGGCGATAAGGTTTCCTGTGAAGTGGGTGTTAAAGCCCACCGTGTTCCGGCATTTCTGTGGGGGTGAGAGCATTGCTGAGTGCGGTCCTGTCATAGATAGACTTAAGCGCTCAGGGATAGATACCATCCTTGACTTTTCTGCCGAAGGGCGGGCCACCGAATCTGATTTTGAATACACCCACCAACAAATACTGATGACTATCGAGAAGGCTGCCTCCGATGATGCTGTGCCGTATGCTGTATTCAAGCCTACCGGGCTGGTACGCGTGGAGTTGTTGGAGAAGGTGCAATCAGGTAAGAGGCTCTCAGGGAAAGAAAGTCTGGAGATAGACAGGTTTTATGGGCGCGTCAACTCTATCGGTGAACGAGCCTGGGAGACGGGCATCCCGGTAATGGTCGATGCAGAGGAGAGCTGGATACAGGATATCGTAGATACGCTTGTGGAAGGCCTGATGATGAAATACAACACCCGGAAGCCATTGATCTTCAACACGCTTCAGATGTATCGTCACGACCGGCTTCAATATCTGCGAAGTTTTACCGGCAAGGCGCGGGAGAAAGGCGTTTATACTGCTGTCAAGCTGGTACGCGGGGCCTATATGGAGAAGGAGCGTGAGCGGGCAGCAGAGAAGGGTTATGCCTCACCAATATTTCCCGGCAAGCAAGGCACCGATGATGCTTTTGATGAAGCAGTGCTGTTTTGCCTGGAACAGCACCAGGATGTGGCAGTATGCATAGGCACCCACAATGAACTGAGTTGCTCGAAAGCTGTTGCCACGATGGAAGAGCTGGGGATTGCGGCAGACCATCCGCACGTATCTTTTGCACAGTTGTTGGGCATGAGCGACCACATCAGCTACAAGCTTGCCGCGGAAGGCTACAACGTATGCAAGTATGTGCCTTACGGGCCGGTAACTACAGTGGTGCCCTATTTGATACGGCGTGCTGAGGAGAACACCTCCGTAGGCGGACAGACAGGGAGGGAGTTGATGCTTATCCGGAGTCGAAGGTCGGAAGGTCGGAGAGTCTGAAGGTCGAAGGTCTGAAAGTCTGAAGGTCTGAAGGTCTGAAAGTCTGAAGGTCAAAGGTCGAAGGTCAAAGGTCTGAAGGTCAAAGGTCTGAAGGTCAAAGGTCGAAGGTCGAAAGCGTAGAGACAAGGCATGCCTTGTCTCACTGAGAAAACCAGCAACCTTTTACGGACAGGTTCGGCCCTGTTGGTATAAGATACTTGTGTGACTATCAAGACGGACAGGTCCAGCCCTGTCCATACATCATGGCTCTGTGAATCACTCTGCGACCCTCTGCGGTTATCCCCCGAAACCAGTAACCTGCAAAGAAAAATTCAAAACATTCTTGGAGGAACGGAAATTTAATTATCTTTGCACTCTCAAAAAACAACGATCTTTATTTTACAGGCGATACAGATGTGAACAGGAGATCAGGCATGGACCACGGAGAGGTGGGTGAGTGGCTGAAACCAGCAGTTTGCTAAACTGCCGTATCCGTAAGGGTACCGGGGGTTCGAATCCCCCTCTCTCCGCCAGCATAAAAAAAATGCCCGAAGGGCACTTTTCTGGTGAACCCCACGCAGAAAGCTTGCTTTCAAGCGTGGGGTTCACCAGAAAAGTAGTACGGCGATAGCCGTACGCATTTTTTTTATGCTGTAGCCTCCCCCACTTGGGGATCAACGCAGTTAATCCCCCGAAAGGGACTTTTCCACTTGGGGATCAACGCAGTTAATCCCGGTTAGCGCGTCCCGATGGAATCGGGAAGGTCGCCAAATGGAGTAAAATATTACGGGGTGTAGTCCCGAGAAAGATCGGGATAAACTCCGCCTTCCGATAGTGATCGGGATACATTGCGCGTCCCGATGGAATCGGGAAGGTCGCCAAATGGAGTAAAATATTACGGGGTGTAGCGTAGCCCGGTTAGCGCGCCTGCTTTGGGAGCAGGAGGTCGCAGGTTCGAATCCTGCCACCCCGACTGATAATCAACCACTTACAGAGTAAAATTTGTAGGTGGTTTTTTATTTGCAAGCATTTTCGGACACGACTGCTCTAAACGCCTTCATTACACCAATCATGAAGCATCTTGTCTCTATTTATTCAGTATTATATCGAAATAGCAGCTGGAAGGCCCACAAGCCAGAGTACTTTCTTTCTGGCTGTGGGCTTTCCGTGAAGTCTGAAATGAAACGTAACGCCCGGCACTTATTCCGGGAACTATGTAATAAACAGGAAGGCGGTATAATATTGGTATTGGTAGTGCAACTCCTCAACTCTTTAACTTCCCTTACTAATCCTCAAAAATGTCTTCAAAGATATAGCTCAGGTATTCGAAGCTGTC
>SKYG01000002.1 GCA_007128045.1 Bacteroidales bacterium
AGACCTTCAGACCATTTTTACACCAGCTTCGCCTCCAGCTTGATGGTCACGGCTTCGAGGGCTTTTGATACCGGACAGTTTTCCTTGGCGCCATTAGCAATTTCAAGGAACTTTTCTTTGTCGATGTCGGCCACCTTGCCTTGTGTTTTTAGCAGTATCTCTGTAATGGCGAAGCCACCATCGCTCTTGTCGAGGGTAACTACGGCTTCCGTTTCGACAGACTCCGGATTGAATCCAGCCTGGTCGAGTTCGTGGGCAAAAGCCATGGAGAAACAGCTGGCATGGGCAGCGCCGATCAGCTCTTCGGGGCTCGACTGCTCTTTATCGTCTTCAAAACGTGTGGAGAAATTGTATTTCCCTACGTATCCGCTGGTCTTTAGTTGAAATTTGCCATTTCCTTTGGGAAGGTTGCCCTCCCAACGTGCACTTGCATAATGTTTGCTCATGAGATAATATGTTTTTAATGGTTAAACGAATGTGACTGTTATTATGGAATAAACTGTTATGGGGGGGTGATTGTTCAGTGAAAAGTTTTGTAAGTTTGTTGTTTATTGGTCGAAGGTCAAAGGTCAAAGGTCAAAGGTCAAAGAACGCGACTGTAGGGGCGAAAAACCTTTCGCCCCATCAAGGTCGAAGGCCGATGATCTGAAAGTTTGACATGTAGAGACAAGGCATGCCTTGTCTCAGGCGAAAGTTAAAAATATAAATTATGAAACATCGCAATGAGATAATCAGTTTTCTTCAGAAGGTGGAGTTGTTCAGGGATTTGGATGCCGGGGAGCTTGAGTTGTTTGTGGATGAGATAGAGGTCAGGGATTACAAGGCCCGTACTTTGCTGTTTACGGAGAACAGTCCGGCGGCGAAATATCTGTACGTCATCTATGAGGGTGAGATGGAGCTATTTAAGAAGACCCCTTATGGGGAGGAGAAACGTCTGACCTTTTTTGGCGCCTACGATTTTGTGGGTGAGGGTACGATGCTTTCCGATGCACCTCACAGCACCAATGCGCGTGTGCTGAAAGACAGCAAGATACTGCTGTTGAGTGGTGATAGCTTCAAGCGGATGTTCGACACCCATCCGCATATTGCGCTGAAGGTGTTCATGCAGATATCGAAGGTCATATCCCGCAGGATGCGTCACAGCAACATGCGTCTGGTAGGTGTAGCTGCACAGTATGAGTCGGGCAGCACCCGCCGGGAGAAAGACCTGTTGGGCATGCGGGATGTGCCACGTGAGGTATATTATGGTATTCAGACCCTGCGTGCGCTGGAGAACTTCAACATCAGCGGGGTGACCCTGAGCTTCTTTCCGGTGCTGATACAGGCGCTGGCCATGGTGAAGATGGCGTCGGCCCGTGCCAACCACGACATGGGACTGTTGCCAACCCCTATTGCCAATGCCATTGTGAGGGCGTGCCATGAGATCATCCAGGGGCGGTTTCATCAGCAGTTTGTGGTAGATCTGATCCAGGGCGGTGCCGGCACATCGACCAACATGAATGCCAACGAGGTGATTGCCAACAGGGCCCTGGAGCATTTGGGGCACCAAAAGGGCGAGTACATATATTGCCATCCCAACAACCATGTAAACCTGTCGCAAAGCACCAACGACGTCTATCCCACAGCCATCAAGATTGCATTGATAAACAGCAACGTCAGGCTGGTGGAGGTGCTGGAGGGTTTGATCACCGGGTTACAGGCGAAGGCTTTTGAGTTTGCAGGTATTATCAAGATGGGGCGCACCCAGTTACAGGATGCCGTGCCGATGACGCTGGGCCATACCTTTGGGGCCTGGGCCACCACCCTGGGTAAGGAGATCGAACGTTTGAATGAGAATGCCAGGCTGATGCTGGATATCAACATGGGTGGCACGGCGATCGGTACCGGGCTGAATGCCCCACCGGGCTATGCAGCGAAGGTAACCGAACATTTGCGATTTATCACCGGGATGAAAATGGAGTTGGCCCCCGACCTGGTGGAAGCCACCCAGGACACAGGCGCATTGGTGATGTATTCGGCAGCGGTGAAACGGCTGGCCGTGAAGCTGTCGAAGATTTGCAACGACCTGAGGCTGCTTTCATCTGGTCCCCGTGCAGGTCTGAACGAGATCAACCTGCCACCCATGCAGCCCGGCTCATCGATCATGCCCGGGAAGGTAAACCCCGTCATACCTGAGGTGGTAAACCAGATCGCCTTCAAGGTGATCGGCAACGACCTTACCGTCACTTTGGCGGCGGAGGCCGGACAGTTGGAGTTGAATGTGATGGAGCCCATCATGGTGCAAAGCCTGTTCGAGTCGATAGAGATGCTGAAGAACGGCATGAACACCCTGCTGCAGCGCTGCATCCGGGGCATTACTGCGAATGCTGACTATTGCAGGCAGGTGGTGCACAACAGCATTGGGCTGGTTACCGCCCTCAGCCCGGTGTTAGGCTATGAGAGGTGTACCGAAGTGGCAAAAGAAGCCCTCGACACCAACAGGGGCGTCTATGACCTGGTGCTGGAGAAAGGCTGGATGACGAAGGAGGAGCTGGATAAGTGGCTGAGCCCGGAGAAGATGGTGGGGAGGTAACCCTTATTCTCCTTTCAGGGCATCGACCGGATTGCGTTTTGCAGCCAAAAAGGTTTGTCCTGAAATGGTAATCAGAACGATAACAAATGATGCTGCTGAGGCAATGATAAAAAACGCGGGTGATAAGCTGATCCGGTAAGGGAAGCTCTCAAGCCAGTTAGACATCACCACCCAGGCCACAGGTATGGCAATCAGGTTGGCCACCAGTACCCACTTGCTGATATCTTTTATCAATACGGCAATGATTTCCAATCTGGAAGCACCCAGCACTTTCCTGATTCCTATTTCTTTGGTGCGGGCAACAATGATATATGAACTCAACCCCAATACCCCCATCATGGCAATGATGATTGCCAGGAAAGAGGCATAATTCAAAATGGTGTTGTTGTTTTCTTCTTGTTTGTAAAGGCTTTTAAAGAAATTTCCAAGATACCATTCCTCAAAAACATAATTGGGATCAAAAGCCTCAAAGGTATTTCGCAGGTGATTAACAGCTTCGTTCTGGTTTGAGACATCTGTTTTAACAGAGATATGATAAAATGCAGGATTGTATGCAGAAATAATCAGTGGTGTAATTTCATTTTTCAAAGAAGAGAAGTGAAAATCCTCCACCATCCCAATAATTCTGCCTTTTCTTCTCCACATAACCACCTCTCGTCCTACCGGATCATTGAGTCCTATACTTTTTGCAGCGGTTTCGTTGATAATAAAGTTTTCCAGGTCGGTTTGCATGTCAAAGTCAAACCAACGCCCCTCTTTTAGTTTTATACCGAAGGTTTCGTGGAAATCGCGGCCAATACGATATTCCTGCGCAGATACTGACATTGACTCTGGCTGTTCAACAGTACGCAGTGACATTCCGCTGCCGCTTGTTCCGGGGTAAGCCTGGGAAGAAGCCACATGGGTAATGCCAGGATGCATCAGCAGTTCTGCTTTAAGGGCATCATAAGATTGGACCAGGCGGCTGCTCAAACCATGGAATACCAATACATTTTCATGATTGAAGCCCAGATCTGCTTGTTTCATATACCTGATCTGCTGGTTAAATACCAACACGGCTATGATCAGTATGACAGATATTCCAAACTGAATAACCACCAGCACAATCCGAAGCAGCGGATTCTTTGAACCACCCCTGGCTTTTCCCCTTAATATCTGCATTGGCTGGTAACCTGAGAAGACCAGCGCCGGATAAGCACCTGCTATAATGCCAACCACCGGAACAAACAGGAAAAACAATACCAGATGTATGACAGACAGGTCTTTCATCAGGCTTAGGTCGCGGTTGAGGAGGTTGGAAAAAGGAGGCGTGACTATTTCTGCCAATAAAAGTGCCAATAATAAAGCGATCAGGCAGACCAGGATGGCCTCTCCAATAAACTGTACAATAATCTGCCAACGGTTGGCACCCGATACTTTTCTTATGGCTGCCTCCATGGCTCGTTTTTCTGAACGAGCGGTAACAAGGTTTACAAAATTGATCACAGCAATGAAAAGGATAAAAAAGGCCACAGCTCCAAACACAAAGATCAATTGCAGGTTTCCTCTTCTTCCTATGTCATAGCCAAACCGGGCACCAAAATGGATATCATATAAAGACTGAATATCATGGCTTAAGATATCCCTGTAATTTTCTCCAAACATGCTGATGGCGTATTCTTTGATAATACCGGCTATGTGTTCTTTGTCTGCCTGACGCAACACCTCGCCGGTTTTA